>CALCSH010000046.1 GCA_937893815.1 uncultured Anaerolineae bacterium
TCCCAGGCAGCAATCGAGAACATTCAGCTCCGGCTGGATGCCATCAACGCCATGAAAGCGAACGATCTACCCACACTCGGCACACTCTTCAATGCCAGCCACACCAGTCTGCGCGATGATTTTGAAGTCACCAACGATGCCCTGAACCAGATCGTGGAAATCGCCCAGGCACAACCGGGCTGTTACGGGGCACGGATGACCGGGGCAGGTTTCGGCGGCGCAGCAGTAGCTGTAGTTAATCAAGAAGATGTTGATACCTTTACCCAAGCCGTTAAGGGGGCATACAAGTTGAAATCCGGGTTTGACGCGCAGATTTATATTTCCCAGCCAAGCGCGGGGGCATCCGAGCTTTAGTTAATCTTTCCTATATAGCATCTATCACCTTGCATTTTTGTAAGGTCTCCCATACAATAAAAATTAATACTTTATGTTGTCATTGTGTGGGCAACAAAGTGGGGGCTACTTTTGAGATATTAGCTTCGGGCGTCTTGTTTATGTAGTACATAATCATTTAGGAGAAAAATAGATGCGTCAACCTTTTTTCCGTAAGGTCTTTGCTTTTGCTCTGATCTTCATTTTGGCTTTTAATGCCATCCCCGTAAGTCAGGCTTCCGCTGCTAATTCAGGGCTATTTTTTTCGGAATATATAGAAGGTAGCTCATTCAATAAAGCCGTGGAGATTTATAACGGCACTGGTGCAGCGGTGGATTTATCCACCTATACCGTTGAATTATATTCAAACGGCGCCGCATCTCCATCACAAAGTGTTGCTCTAAACGGCACGTTGGCTGACGGAGATGTTTTTGTTATGGCACATGGATCTGCTGATGCGGCAATCTTGGCTCAAGCCGATCTTATCAGTTCCGCTGTTATCAACTTCAACGGCGATGATGCACTTGTTTTACGGAACAATAGCGTTGTTGCGGATGCATTTGGCCAGATTGGTTTTGACCCTGGTAGCCAATGGACTGGCGGCGGTCAGGATGATACACTCCGTCGTGCTGAATCCGTTTGCGCTGGTGACACCAATCCTGACGATGCATTTGACGCTTCTGTTGAGTGGTTAACATTTGCAAATAATACCTTTGATGGCTTGGGCTCTCATACTGCCAACTGCGGTGGTGGTAGCAGTGGCCCAGCCGACCCGGTAATCAACCAATTCTCGGCAAGTACCACGGGCAGCCCTGATGTCGAATATGTCGAGGTGTTTGGGGATCCCGGCACCGATTACTCAACCTTCACTGTCATCGAGATTGAAGGCGATACCAGTAAAGGAAATATCGACCGCACCTTCCCAGTCGGTACCACCGATGGTGTTGGATTCTGGGCTACAAGTGTTGGGAATCTTTCCATTGAGAATGGTTCTATCACCCTCCTTCTCGTGGAAGGTTTCATCGGGAGTGTTGGCGACGATATTGATGCGAACGACGATGGTGTGATCGACTTCATGCCGTGGACCCGAATCGTTGATAGTGTGGCTGTGAACGATGGCGGTTCAGGTGACCTTACTTATGGCATTCCTGCTCTTGGCCCGAACTATGACGGTGTCAGCAGCTTTGCTCCCGGCGGCGCCTCACGCATCCCGGATGGTTTCGATACCGATGCAACATCCGATTGGGTGCGCAACGACTTCGACCTGTTCGGCATCCCCGGATATTCCGGTTCACCCGCGTTGGGCGAAGCCTTGAACACCCCTGGTATGTCCAATGATGTGATTTCCGTTCCGACCGATCCGATCGGAATATGTGGCGATCCTGCTACGCTCATCCACGATATTCAGGGAAGCGGACTCGCCAGTGGCGATGTTGGCAGTATCCGCGAAGTCGAAGCTGTGGTTGTGGCGACCTTCCAGGATGCTAATCAAATTGGCGGTTACTATGTCCAGGAAGAAGATACCGACGCTGATGCTGATCCCCTCACTTCAGAAGGCCTGCGCGTCTTTGATAACGCAAATACACCGAGCGTAGGCGATGTGGTCCGCATTCGAGGTTCTGTAACGGAATACTTCGATTTGACGGAAATGAACAATGTTGCCAGCTTCTCAGCCTGTGGTACTGGTGTTGCGACAGCGGCTACAGTGTCTTTGCCAGTGACCAGTATCGATGACTTCGAGAAATACGAAGGTATGCTGGTCACCTTCCCGCAAGCTCTCGTTATTTCAGAATACTTCAACTATGACCGCTACGGCGAGATCGTACTGACCTCCGAACGACATCTCACCCCGACTGCAGAATTCGAGCCTGGTCCAGATGCGATTGCGGCTGCAGAAGC
>CALCSH010000047.1 GCA_937893815.1 uncultured Anaerolineae bacterium
CTCATCGGCGATGTCGGCGATAACGCCATCACCGGCGGCCCAGGGGATGACACGCTCTCCGGTCTGGCCGGGAATGACCGCTACATTTTCGCCGATAACGCCGGGGTTGACCTCGTCATCGAGAACGGCGGCGTGGATACCCTGGACTTCTCCCTGGTGACCGCAGCCCACGATTTGTACTTCGCGCTCAACGATGCAAACCTGATCGTAACAGAAGGCGCCAACCAGGTGACTCATACCGGATGGCAGATCGAAAATTTGATCGGTGGGGCGGGGGATGACATCTTCGACTTCGCTGATGGCGTCAGGTTGATTGGCTACCTGGATGGTCGCGGCGGGCATGACAGCCTTGATTACGCCGATTACAGCTCGGCACGGCGCGTCACACTGACTCGCCTGGGCGCTATCGATGGCTTCGATGGTAGCGAGAACAGCATTGGGACAGGCTTCCGCAACGTGGATGCGATCACTGCCAGCGCCACGCCGGATGACACGCTCATCGGCCTGAACGCCGCCGCCGACTGGTGGTTGGACGGCAGCGATCAGTACGACAGCACCAACACGCTTGACTTTAGCGCTTTCGAAATCCTGGTCGGAGGCGACGGGGCGGACACCTTCCACATCGAGGGCGCGCGCAGTTATCATGCTTTGCGCGGCGGCAGCGGCGAGGATGTCTTCGACTTCGCCAGCGGTGCCAGCCTGACCCTGACCACGGTTGGCGGTCTGGTTGGCTATGTCGATGGGCAGGGTGGCTCGGATACCCTTGATTACGCCGATTTCCAGGCTTCCGAAGCGGTGCTGGTCGATCTGCCGCCGGGCGTGGTGACGGCCATCTCAAACGATAATCTGGGCAATGTAGGCGCCATCCTCAATATCGAGAACGCCATCGGCGGCGCGGCGGATGATAGCTTCATCAGCGACAGCCATGACAATACCTTCCAGGGCGGCGCTGGGAATGATCGTTTTGCTTTCTTCGATCACTGGGGTCTTGACGAAATCCTTGACCTGGCCGGGTTGTTGGATGTACTCGATTTTAGCGCCTCCACCCTGGCTTTGACCTTCACCCTGGGCAGCGTCATCGTCAGCAGCGGGGCTTCGGTGCTGACCCATGCCGGGGACGAGATCGAGAAGATCATCGGCGGCCAGGCGGATGACCGCTTCGTGTTCAGTGCCAATGCTGTCAGTCTGGCGGGCGGCGCGGGCCTGATCGACGGACAGGGTGGGGTAGACATCCTCGACTACAGCGCCTACACCGACCCGGTGACGGTTAATCTATCAACCGGCGCGGCTACCGGCACCGCTGGTGTCAACGATATCGAAAATATTTTTGGCGGCCAGGCATCCGACTTTTTGACCGGCGATGCCAACGACAACCTGCTGCGCGGCAACGGCGGGGACGATATCCTCGATGGCGGCCTGGGGGTGGATACCGCCGATTACAGCAATGCTACCTCTGGGGTTGGGGTCAACCTTATTCTGGGTATGGTCAACGGTGGAGCGGGGAGTGACTCCCTGCGCGGAATCGAAAATCTACTCGGTTCGGATTATGCCGATGCCCTGAGCGGTGATACCAACAATAACACCCTCAACGGTGGCCTGGGGGATGACACCTACTTCTTCAGCGACAACTCCGGCACCGATACCGTTGTAGATCCGGATGGTGATGACACCATCAATTTGACCCCTGCCACCGCGGCCCTATCCTTCGATCTGGCGAATAGCGCAATCTCGGGTTCCCAGATACAAATCTCTTATTCAGGCAGTGTAATTGAACACCTGATTGGCGGTACCGGGGATGATATGTTTATCTTCTCAGGCTCAGCCGTGCATCCTGGCGATATCGACGGCGGATTGGGTGCCGACACCCTCGACCACAGTGCCTACACCGGGGCAGTGACGGTTGACTTGCAGATCGCCTCGGCCAGTGGGTTGGATGCGTTTGCTAATCTGGAGAAACTGATCGGTAGTGCCGCGAGTGATGCCATCCTGGCTGCTGATGTTGGCTCTAGCTTTGTCCTGAACGCTCAGAATGCGGGGACCGCGGATGGTTTGAACTTCATTTCCTACGAAACACTGGTTGGCGGTTCAGGGGATGATACGCTCAGCTTCGCCGGGTTCGCAAGCCAGCGTGACATTCTCCTCACGGATTTCGGCCAAATCGACGGTTTTGATGGAACTGAATTGGCCCTTTCTGACGGGTTCCAGAATTTCAATAACATCATCGGAAGTGGAGCGACGTCCGACGCCCTGACGGGTCTTGACGCTTCTTCAACATTCAACCTGGGAACTACAACTAATCAATATGTCTCCACCAACATCCTGACCTTCTCCGCTATCGAAAACCTGTACGGCGGCTCGGGTTCTGATACTTTTGCCTTCGCAGCAGGTGCAGCATTGGAAGGCGGCACAGGCGCCCTGGACGGTCAAGGTGGAACCGACTTGCTGGATTATACAGCTTACATTGCTGGCGTTACGGTGAATCTGGATACCGGGACAGCTACCGGCACGGCCGGGATCAGTCAGATTGAAAACGTTACCGGTGGTCAGGCGCACGACTTCTTGACAGGCGATGCTGAAAACAATACCCTGACCGGCGGCCCCGGCAATGATACCTATTATTTCCTGGATGGTTGGGGTAATGACACCGTAGTAGAGCTGGCAGGCGGCGGGGTGGATGCGGTAGATTTCTCCCAGATCACCAACCCGCTCACCATCGCAGGCGATGGAACTTCCCTGACGGTGGGGGATGGCACCAGTACAGCAACTCATACCGGCAATCACGTCGAGAAGATCATCGGCAGCGCCACGCAGGCCAACAGCCTCGATTTCAGCGCCGCGGCCAGCGGGTACGCCTTCGCACTCACATCCCTGGGTACGGCAACCGGTTTCCAGGTGGATGTTACCGGAGTGGGTTCCTTTGACAATATCAGCAATCTGGCAGGCAGCAGTGCGGCGACGTCCGACGTACTGACGACTCTCGACGCACCCTCGACCTTCGACATCCAATCCTCAACCGCAGAATACACCAGCACCAACACCCTGACCTTCTCGTCAATCGACACGCTCAACGCCGGGAGCCAGACCGACAGTTTCGGTATCAACGGCCTGCCGGTTATCGATCTCAACGCCGGGGCCGGGGATGACGATTTTACCTTTGCGGATGGGGCGGTGCTGGATGGTTCACTCGATGGCCAGGCTGGCGCCAACGCGCTGAGTTTCCTGCCTTATACCGCAGCGCGCCAGGTTCGATTGACCTCCCTCGGGGACAGTCAGGGCTTCAATGGAACAGAAGCAGCTCTGACGGGGGGGTTCGCCAACATCGCTATTTTGGTTGGTTCCGCTACGGGTCAGGATTCTTTCCGCGGAGCGGATCTGCCCGCGGCCTGGTATCTCGATGGCACCAATCAATATACCAGCACGGGGACATTGGACTTCTCAGGCTTCGAGAGGTTGATCGGCGGCTCGCAGGCGGATACTTTCAACCTCAGCGGAATCCAGACTCACGACCTCCAGGGTGGCTCTGGAGATGATACGCTTACGCTTTCCGATGGCGCGGTCTTGACCGGCGCCTTTGACGGCCAGGCCGGGATGGATACGATCGACTGGTCACTTTATGCTGCCCGTCGCACGCTCACCTTGACTGGGGTTGGGGCTACGGATGGCTTTGATGGCACGGATGCGGCGCTGAGTGGTGGATTCGCCAACCTGAACAACTTCACCGGATCGTCTGTCGCAGTTACCGACATTCTCAATGGCCCCCAACAGATCACAGACTGGCAGATCGGGCCTCAGAATCAAGTGAGTGTGGGCGCGCATAGCGCTTCATTTGCACAATTCGAGTTGATTTACGCAGGTGCACGTGATGATCATTTCTTTATCACTGGAATTAACAATGCCGTCAGCTTGCGTGCCGGGGCTGGTTCAGACCGCTTCACTTTTGCCAATGGCGCATCGGTGACAGGCTTCATTGATGGACAGGGCAGCGGCCATAACACCCTGGATTACTCCGCCTATCTCACACCGGTGCAAGTCAATTTGCACGCCAATCTCGTATCTGGGATCGATCCATTCACGGCCACCGGTGTGGCTGGTGTCATCAATATTCAGGATGTGCTTGGCGGCAGCGCCGATGATATTCTGATCGGTTCGTCGGATGACAATATCATCACCGGCAACGGCGGCAGTGATATCTTGCAGGGCCGCGCCGGAGATGATGCCTATGTCTTCGCCAACAGTTGGGGTGCGGCTGATATTCTCGTCGAGGCCAATAACGAAGGGGACGATACGATTGACTTTTCCAACGCTACAGTTGATTTAACCTTTACACTGGGCAGTATTGTAGTCACTGATTCTGCCGGGAACAAAGTCACCCATGCCGAAAGCCATATTGAGCATCTGATTGGTGGCTCTGGTGCTGACCAATATATTTTCAGCGCCAATGGGGTCAGGCTGGCTGGTGGCGGGGGAACCATTGATGGCGGCGCTGGCGTGGATACGCTCGACTACCGCGCAACGACTAGCGGCGTGAACGTTAACTTGTGGGCGGGAACGGCGAGCGGCACGAGCGGTGTGAGCAATATCGAAAACGCCACCGGCGGCTCCGGAGCGGACACCTTCACCAGCAACAGCGCGGACAATCTTTTCCGCGGCAACGCCGGGAACGACCGCTATCTTTTCTTTGATAGTTTTGGCGTAGATACGATCATTGAGAATACCGGACAGGGTAATCAGGATGTATTCGACTTCTCAGCTGTAACGGGCGACTTGAGATTCGAGATTTCGAGTGTGGTCGTCAGTGATGGCCTGGGCAGCCGCGTCACCCACACCGGCGACCAGATCGAGCATCTGATTGGCGGACAGGGTGATGATACCTTCGTCTTCGCGAAAGACGGCGTTGGTCTGGCGGGTAATTTGGGCACCATCCATGGCGGCAGCGGCTCGAATACATTAGATTACTCGGCCTTTGCTACGACGCCAGTCAATATCAATTTGACGCTAGGAACAGCTACTGGCACGGGCGGGGTTGGCAATATTCAAAATATAATCGGCGGGAGCCTGGCAAACGATATTTGGGGTGATGCTGGCCCCAATACCCTGGTCAGTGGCGCAGCCATTGATAACCTGCACGGTCTGGGCGGCAATGATACCTACATTTTCTACGACAATTGGAATAATGACGTTGTCTTCGAAACGATCAATGGCGGCAACGACACGATCTCATTTGCCAACGTCACCACCGGGCTGACCTTCAATTTTGGCTTTGATGGCAGCGGCGCGCCTCAAGTGATCATTGGCGATGGCCTGGGCAATACAACCACGGCGACCGGCGGGCATGTCGAGAATTTCGTCGGCGGCGCGCAGGCCGACAACTTTGTCCTGGCGAATAATGTCACAATGACCGGCGTCCTCGATGGCAATGGCGGCTATGACACGCTCGATTACGGAGCCTATCTTAGTTCTCGGCATGTGCTCCTGAGCGAGCTTGGTTCAATCGATGGCTTCCAGGGTGTCGAGGCCAGCGGTGGCTTCGATAATATCGATCAACTCCTCGGCACTGCCCTGAGGGACTCGCTGACTGGACGAAATGCCCCGGCAGAATTCATCTTGAACGGAGCCGACCAGTATCGTAGCACCAATACTTTAGATTTTGCGGCTTTTGAGAACATCATCGGCGGCACGGGCGCAGATACTTTCGGTTTGCAGGGCGTTCATACGGGTGATCTCTTCGGCGGTCTGGGCGACGACCGCTTCGTTTTCGCTGATTCATCCGCTCTGACCGGGCGCGCCGACGGCCAGCTCGGGGAGGATGAACTCGATTTCAACGCTTACCTCACCGGACGGCAGATCAATTTGACCTCGACCGGCGTAATCGACGGCTTCAACGGCACCGAAGCGGCGCTGACGAACGGCTTCTTCAATATGGATAAAGTCATGGGCAGCGGGGCGACGTCCGATAGGTTGACGGGTATTAACGCAGTGGCAACCTTCAAACTGCAAACTGCAACTCAACACTATTCGGTCGGCGCGAAGAAACTCGACTTTGCATCTTTCGAATCACTCACCGGCGGCAGTGCTGCAGACACGTTTGCCTTCCAGGGTGCGGCTGTCTTTGACGGTTCTCTGTTTGGCGGCCTGGGGAACGACAACTTTGACTTCGGCGGTTATGGCAGCGCCGTGATCCTCAACCGGCAATCTGCCATCGTTCCTGGCTTGCTGTCTGGAAACTACAACAGCATTGAAGGCATGGCTGGCAGTGCCTTCAGCGACACGCTCATCGGCTCGGATGCAGGTTCTGTCTTTAATATCACTGCAGTTGGAGCTGGCAATGTCGACAACGCCTTCAACTTTACATCCGTTGAGAACATAATTGGCGGTGCCGGCACTGATGTGCTGGATTACAACGCCTACAGCACGGCCGTCACCCTCAATATGCAAACCGGCACGATCAGCGGTCTGACCTCCTTCACCAGCATCGAAACTGTGACCGGCAGCCCGACCAAGGACACCATCCTGGGGAATGCCGCGGGCAGCACCTTCCGGATGACAAACCCAGGGGCAGGCACCGTCGATGGGCAGCCTTTCACTTCCTTTGAAATCTTGAACGGCGGCATTGGAGCGGATGCCCTCGATTACAGCGCCTACGCTGCTGTGGTCACGCTCAACCTGGAAACCGGCGCATCATCGGGCCTGACCTCCTTCTCCGCTATCGAAAACTTCACCGGCAGCTCCAACCTGGATACCCTCATCGGCCCGAATGCGGACAGCACCTTCGTTATCAACGCTCTCGCCGATTGGACACTCGACGCCCTGAGGTTTGATGCCTTCGAAAATCTCACTGGCGGGGCCGGGGGTGACACCCTTGATTACCGCGCCTATGCTTCAGCGGTCAACGTCGATCTACTGGCACAGAACGCCACAGGTATTGGCGGGGCGGTCACGGGGATCGAAAATATTATTGGCTCCCCCTTCGATGATACCCTCATGGGCAATAACGCTGCCAACCGCATTAACGCCTTTGGCGGTGACGATCTGATCAGCGGGCGCAGCGGCGACGACCAATTTGTTTTCCCGGCAGGA
>CALCSH010000048.1 GCA_937893815.1 uncultured Anaerolineae bacterium
ATCCACCGTTGATAGTCATGTCGCCGCCGCCACTGGAGATGAAGATGCGGTCGTCGCCGGGGCAGTATCCGTTGTTGGGGTCACAGATGCGGGTAACTTGCACGAGGGAGCCATTTGCCGGAGCGGCAGCGAATATGAGGTTTACCCCGTCCCAGGTATAGGTGCCCGGGGGCATTTCGGCCCCATTTAATCGCACCAAAACGTCCTGGCGTGGGTCCGTGGCCGGGATCAGAGCGGGTGTGAAGATTGTGGTGGTGCCGTTGCCGGTGAATTCATCGGCCAGTAAATTGTCCACGTTGTCTGTGGGGTTGTCGCCGTTGATTTCCGTTGTGCCGACTTCACCGATCAATAGAATATAATCCAGGTTGGCGCCGCCGTTGATGATGGTCTTGCCACCGGCCCCGTTGATGGTGATGTTGTCGATGCCTTCATTGCCATTGACGGTGACGGTACCACCGGTATTGTTGACAATCAGGAAGTCATCGCCCTCACCGCCGCCAAAGGTGGCTGTCCCGCCGCTGTTATTGATAGTGATTGTGTCGCTGCTGACGCCGCCCGTGACGGTGGTGGTGCCGCCAGTCATATTAACGATCACTGTGTCTTCACCCCAACCGCCGTCAAAGAAGGTTTGACCATCCGTGTCGTGGATGATGATCAGGTCATTATCATTCTCGGCATAAACTTCGAGCATATCGCCAGGATTCTGAACGAAACGGTTTAGATCGTCCGGGGGCAGGCTCATAATGAAAGTGTCTTCACCGGAACCCAAAGCAACCGTGAACGGTGTTCCGGCAGTCAGGCGGTGCATGTTGAAGGTATCGAAATCGGACATCGTAAAGAAGAACGCCGATTGTGCGTTGATCGTACCGCGGAAGGTGATTGTGCTGCCCTGATCCACATCCGGGACCGCGCTGCCGGAAGCATAGTCACCTTGAATGGTAACCGTACCCGAAGCCTCTATGATGTCCGTATCGAGCATCTCAATATCATCATCAACCCGCAGGATAACATTTCCACTCGTGGTGCGGACTTCGATGATGCGTAAATCACCAACCACCTCAGCCAGTTCAATATCACCACTAGTATTGATGTGGTACTCGCTAAGGCCGTACAGGTGCATCAAATTGGTCTCGCTGAGGATACTAGTCTTGGTATCGCCAACCGTATTGATAATCAGGTCCCCACCCAGTTCTAGCAGTTGGAAGTCATAGGCACCAACCTGAGGCGTGCCAGACCCGAGAGCAAAGGGATCGCTGTTCCCGGTGAGGCTTTCATGCAGCAGCAGGTCAATATCTTTGCCAGCCACAATACCACCGAAGACAGCCGTAGAATCAGCCGTGCAGAACCAGGTCGTCAGGTCGAGGTAGACATAATCGTTAGCCACCACCGTGGGATAAATATCCGTTATAGTCTCGATCTGTGGGATGCTGAAGAAGCCGTCCATACCGGCTGGCAGGCTGTCAATAGCGCTGACCGGGTAGCCGTCGCTCTCGACCATCTCAATGTTGAGACGATGTGTGGCAGTACCAATACTCCCAGAGCGGGATTCAATCACAAGTCCATTGGTGCGCAAGATACCGGCAGAATTACTGGAATAGGTTTGAGCGTAATCGTTGATGACAGCGGTATCCCCGATGGGGTTATCCACCAGGCCGTTGATGATGATATCTCCAGCACCGTGGTTCCTGATCTCAATCAGGCTGCGGTCTCTGGCTGGTTCGTTATAAGTTGGAGCGAGGCTATTAACCTGAACACTGACAAAAGTAGCCTGTGGTGTGTCACCAACAGGGGCAAGCACATTGATATTATTAACCTGCAAGGTATAGGCTGAATAATTGACCAGGCCGACATACGCTATGGTGGTATTGAAATCAAACTGGGGATTGCCCGCCAGGATACCCTCGGGGGCTTCATAGGCCACCGTATTCATCTTGAACTCGATAGCTCCGGTACCCGAATTGATAATGTCATCAATGTTGATGGTAGTACCATTAACCGAGTAGGTCACATTGAATGCATCAATCACCCCGGCTTCGCTGACAAATAACGTCGGTGAACCGCCAGCAAGCATGATTACAGTGGCATCAAACAGGATATTGCGTAAGGCGTTAAGTTTACCGTTTTCTTCAGCTTTCTGACCGGCAAAGATGGTTGTCGCTAATTTGTCAGCCTTTTGATAATAACGAGTGACGTTATAGGTCGCCTCCACATACAGGGATTGAGTGCGAATGATCGAACCTGCGGCCGCGATCACGGCCAGGGTTGAATTGATATCATTATTGGCTATCGCTTCAACACCACCAGCAAAGACATACAGCTTGGCATCGGCATCGGCATAGGTATCCAGGGACTGGTGCTGGGCCGTGAGCTGGGTTTGGTTGTAGCCAATCACTTCGGAACCAGCGGCCAACAATACCTGGGTAGTTTCGTTGACGATCAGATCAGCATGAGCCACAGAACCGCCAACAAATGCGCCTACAACACTCTTGGCCGAAGATTTAGCCACAAAACTGGGATCCACAGCGGAAATTTCGATATTCAAGCCGATCACCCGGGCGCCAGCCTTCAATTCCGTCAGGGTTTCACCATCAATGTGAATACCTTGCCCATTCCCGGCATTTGCTGTAGCACCACCGCCCAAACCGTAAGCATCAGCATCAACCTGGCTTTCAACTTTGAGGCTGCTGCGGGAGCCAACTGCCGCAGTGCCAAATTTAGCAATCACTTGGGCATTCTCATCAATGGTAGTCTTGGCGCTGTAATCAATGTCAACCAGTGTATCGCATACGGCTGCCCCAGCCAAGCCGCCAGAAGTAGCATTGGCAAACCCCATCGCCTGGTTCTTGGTTTCGGCATTGATGGTCACATCCCCATCGGAAGCCAGGATGGCATTTTCTGCAATATTGATATGGCTGTTGTTGGTCAATTGAGAAGTGGCGGCTGCTGTACCCACGGCGACCAGTCCACCAGCAATCTGCTGGGAGATGGCAGATACATTCCCTGTGGAAAACGCAATGATGCTGATATTCCCAGCGGCTGTGATGCGTGAGTTGTCACCCATCGATGTATCCACATTCAGAACTACGACAACTTCGGTATCGGAGCCACGCACGGAGACAAGACCTCCGCCAGCGCCGGTAGCCGAACCGGTGACAATGCCATCACCCGAGGGGGCAGAGAGGGTAGCCCTGACACCGCCAGCGCCAACCAATTCATGAGTGCCACTTGAGGTAGAGGTCAGATCGAAGAGCAGGGTCTGGGTCTGGGTGGGTTCAGAGCCAAAGTTGATTCCCTCAATACCAATGGTGTGCGTGCCGACGTAATCCAGCGGGCGGCGCAGTTCGCTCAACGTCAGGTTAATGGGGTCGCCGTTTCCGTCCTTGAGCTTGAAGGTATCAGCAGTGCTTTCGGAGATATAGTAGGTGTGAGCCGTGGACAAGCCGCCAATGTCATTAGCACCATAGGGCATCAGATAGTGGTCAGCGGCGTTATCATCATCCCCGGCCACATCGATCACGTTCCCATAGCCATCCTTCAACTGCAAGGTGTCAGCATCAATAACCACAATCTGATAAACGATGCCAGCGGTCAGGCCACTGATGGGGGTGCCATCGGTAGTGTAAGTGACCCAGTCGCCATTGCTGAAACCGTGGGCTTCAACGGCAATTGTATCCGCATCAGCATCAACGATATTTTTGGCAGCAGAGATCTCCATCGGCTGCGGTCCGCGGTAGGTAACAGCGTCGCCATCGGTGAAGCCGTGATCCTGCAAGGTGATGGTGTCATTCACATCAAGCTTAGAATAGAAGGTCTGGAAGATTTGGCCGCCAATGGAGTGGGCACCGGGGTAATTACCAGCCACAGTTGTCGGAAGCAGATTAACATATACCCAATCCGGGTCGATGAATATTTGCAGGGCAAACGTATCTGCGGTGGCATTGGCAATCTTGTAGCTGCCACCGTCAATCAAACCCTCGATAGGGTTGCTGCTAAAGGTGTGCGTACCGCTGGCAACCGAGGCATCCAGGTCGATAAAGTTGCCGGTGGCGAGATCGGCCAGCATGAATGTATCGACATCGACCACGATTACAGCATAGGTTTCCCCATCCACCAACCCGGCAATCGCCACATCCGAATTCGAATAGGTCAGCTCATCCCCGGGGACGAAACCGTGTCCCGGTAGATCAATTTGCTCGTTATCGCCATTTACACTCGCCGGGGTAAGCTCGAAGCTGGGGGCCTGGTAAACCACCTCATCGCCATCGCTAAAGCCATGCCCCTCGATCGTGATGGTGTCCAGGTCTTTATTCACCATAGTGATAATTGTGCAACTGGAAATTTCGAAACCAGCGGGAGCCGAGGTGGCACCTGCGGCCGTTGTGGCCAGTTTGATGGTCGTCTCATCAATCACGCGCACGTAATAGGTAACGCCATTGGCCAGGCCATCGATGCCGCCGCCGTTGTAAATCAACTGGTCGCCGCTGCGCAGCCCATGCGGGTTGGCAAGGGAGATCGTATCGGTTTCCAGGTTCAAGTGCTGGGCCTCGAATTCGATGCCCATCTTGACGGTCTTGGCATCCACCCAGATCACCCGGTACTCACGCCCATTCTCCAGTCCGCCGATATTGGGATTGCTGAGGTTATTGTAGACTACCTTATCGCCAGTGAATAAACCATGATCCAGAGCAAAGGCGATGGTGTCTGTAACGGTGTTGACATCGGCAGCGTTAAAGGTGCCATCATTGAGCGGGGTGACTTCCAGGTTGCCATGGCGGGCTTCGATCAACACGTCTCCGCCGGCTGTGATGACGGAATAAGCTCCAACATAGGCGCTGATATTCGGTTTCGCTTCAACCACAGCAATGGATGCTCCCGAGTCTACCAAACCGCCACCGGCCCCGAACATGCTGGCATCGGCATCGCTGATCGAGTTAGCCCGAATGGTGATGCTGCTAACGGAGTTGATGCGAGCGTTATTGCCCACATAAGCCGTGATGGTGGTATTTTCCGGAACGCTGGCGGTGGCTTCACCGCTCGAACCGGCAAACAAACCAGCGGTCAACATATCGTTCCTGGCCTTTGCGAAATCAGAGGCCAGTGATTCAATCAGCAATCCGCCGGCATCCACGCTGACGAAATCTTCCAGACTGGCTCGCGTCCAGCCTTCAGAGATGGCATTCGACCAAACCGAACCACAAGCCACGCCACCCACGGATGTACTGGAAGCAATTGCCAGGGCCGTATTGGTAGAAAGCGCCCGGACAGAGAGTATCCCGTGAGCAGTAATCGTGGATTCCCGTCCAACATAGGCGTCTGCTTTGGCCTTGATATCGGAGAGCGACTCGGCACCATTAGCGCTGACAAAGCCGCCGCTGGCCGCCATACTGGTCGTGTTGGCCTGATCTTCTGATTGGGCCTTGATGTCCACATTGCCACCAGCAATGACAATCGAGCGGTCAGCAATATATGCTTTCGTGGAACCAACCGATTCAGCCGTAGCGGTGATTGTGCCGCTGCCCACGAAGCCGTAGGCGCTGCCGGTGGCATCGGCTTTGGCATCGTTCTGGGCCAGGGCTTTCATCTCGATGTCTTGCCCGGCTTCCACGCTGCCGCCGCTGATATAAGCCGATACGGTGGGGTTGTTAGTGGCTATGGCCGTGGCCCCGGAAACGCCAACCAAACTACCGGCGGAGGCTTCTGAATAAGCCTCGGTGCCATTAGAATTGGGTTGATCATTCTGGTCGAAGTTGAAGCGAGCAATGATGGTGATATTCCCACCCGCAGAAATAATCGCGCCAGCGCCGCCAGCCGAAGCCCGCACCGTGGGATCGAAGGTTGCCTCCGCATAGGAAAGCCCCACAGCGCCGCCCAGGCCAGCCGCCACAGAAAGTGCTTTGGCGTAAGTGTACACATCGGGAAGTTCGGTGGCGCTGACGTTAATGTCGCCGCCCACATTCATAACTGCATTTTGAATATAGGCTTCGTTGATCGGCGAAATGATCGCCATGGCAATCGAGCCTGCCGCCGCATTGGCAACCGGACCAGCGGAAGCTGCTGTAGCTATCACCTCTGCACGAGCCGATGATGTGGACTTGGAGGTCACATTGACATTCCCAGCGATGGACAACGTGCCGCCGCTGATATATGCACGCGTCTCCGTCTCGATGGTGACTGCGGTATACACACCGCCGCCGGCAAATGCAGAGCCAATAGCCAGGGTAGCTGCGACAGCCGAGGCCGAAGACAAAGCCGTGATTACAGCCGTTTCGTCTGCCGATACGGTCAGACTGCCTACGATGGTAATTACATCGGCCAATGAGAGATACGCTTCAACCACGTTCTTAATCGTATTATCCGCCGTAGCAATGCCAATGGAGACCGAACTGCCGAACAGACCGAATGAAGCCGCTACAGAAACCGCATGAGCGTTTGCATCAATGAGCGAGCTTTCCAGGGCGCTGACGGTCACGTTCCCGGCCACGTTAATCCCGCTATCAATGGTATTGGCGATATACGCCCGCACAGCTACGGACATCTTATTCATCACGACCACCACGGCGGCGCTGGCAGAGATGGCAACCATCCCGCCGCCGATAGCCACCGATCCAGCAGCCACAATAGATGTAATTGTAGAACTATTGATCGCCTGTACTAACAGGTTGCCGCCCGCCTGTACGCTAGAACCGGAAATATAAGCCTGAACTTTGGCAGTCGGCGAACCGTCTGTACTCCAACCGATCAGGTTCTCAGCGATGGAGAAGCCAATCGAGATACCAACGCCGCCTACGCCGCCGCCAATCCCAGCCGATACGCTGGCGATCAGGGCATTGATCGTAGCGGTGTTCTGAGCACCGACTTTAGCGTCTTTCCCTGCAATGAGGCGACTTCCAGAAACGAAGGCATTGGTCTGGGTGTGGATGACGTTCAAAGCGTGGGCGCCGGCCATGCTGAAACCAATGCCAACGAAGCCAGCACCGGCTCCAGCAGAAGCAGCCACGGTGATGGCGTTGATCGTGGCACTTTCGATCGCCTGGATGGTGATATTCCCCGTGCGGTCCTGAACCCCGGTATCACAATTCGCAATATATGCCGCTACCTGGTTGCTGATATCATTTTCGGCCAGAGCCACGCCCACAGAAGCACCAATTCCAGCAATACCAAACCCGGCTGCAATCGAGGCCGTGCCGACCAGCGCATCAATCTGGGATGTGTCCGTGGCGGTAAGGTTGATATTCCTTGCCTGGATACCAAGCGGCCCGTCCCCGTCAATGAAGGCCTGTACTTGAACGGTAATGCGGTTCTCGCTAGATGATCCGGCACCGCTGAGGCTGACCCCAGCATAGAATCCGCCAGAGACGGCCACTGACCCGGCCAGCACCAGAGCGGTGATGGACTGATTGGCGGTTGCCGTCAGATTCAGATCACCGGCAGCATCCACACTGGCATCCCGGATAAAGGCCTGCACTGGCGCGGGAGCGCTATCCATGTTGATCAGTTCCCACAGGTCGCGGTTGCCGTAATCCTGGGTGGCCAGCCATTTGCCTTCTTCGGGCGCTTCATCCCCATTTTCATCCGCAACCAGAGGCCGGATCAATGGTTCGCTGTCGATATAGCGGTAGACATCTCCTTCGCGCACACCGCTGGCGATCTTGACCGTCTGACCGTAGCTAACCGAGACCGGCTCACTTTCTGTGGTGTAGGTCGAGGCCGCTGAGGGGTCAGGCACCCAACCGACCAGGTTGCGAGCCAACGAGAGGCCCACCGAAGCACCCACACCAACGGCGCCGCCGCTTGCGGCAAAGGATACCGTAGCAATCAGAGCCTGGATAGTGGAAGTATTCTCAGCGTCGATACTGACATTTCCGGCGCTGTTGAGGATACTGTTCTCCACATAGGCGTTGGTGGACGTAATGATGATGTTCTGGGAGAAGGAACCCGCACCGCTGATGGCTATACCAACGAAGCCCGCGCCCACCGCAATCGAGGCTGCTGCAGCGATAGAATTAATCGTTGAATCGGAAGTGGCGCCTATGGTAATGCCCCCAGACGTCGAAGTCACGCCGGTATCGGCATTCTTGATAAAGGCTTCCACTGAGGTGGAAATCAGGTTTTGAGAGAATGCAATCCCGAAAGAGATAGATACTCCCACCATGCCAAAAGCAAATGAGGCCGAAGCAGCCCCAGCCGCAGCCGAGATCGTCGATGTATCTTTTGCTATTAGGGAAATGCTGGCAGCCGAGATGCCCGTGGCTCCATCGCCATCAATGGAAGCTTCCACTTCCATACCAATCTTGTTTTCAACGATCACACCAGAGCCACTGGCGCCAACTCCCACCGTGCCGCCGGCGATCGCCATGGAGAAGGAGAACACCAGCGCACTGATGGTCTGGTTGGCGATGGCTGTCTGGGTCAGATCTCCAGCCGCATGGATGCTGGAGTCAATCACATAAGCTCGCACGCCACCATCCGCCAGGTTGCCATAGGCATCATAGCCGATGAAGTTCCAGGCGATAGAAATACCGATGGAAACGCCAACCCCCGCCGTACCACCGACGCCTACTGCGACCGAGGCCGCCGCGATGATGGCGGCAATCTCAGAAGTGCTGGCTGCACTCAGCGAAACACTACCAGCACTGGTGACGCTACTGTTCTGGATGAAAGCGCGCGTCTCGGTGAGCACTACATTGAGGGCCACCGCACCGGCACCGCTGACGGATACACCAACTGCGCCGCCACCGATCCCCAGAGAGGCTGCTACGGTGTAGGCCGTTATTGTGCTGCGAGAGACTTTCATCTGCCCGTTCACCATGCGGATGAAGT
>CALCSH010000049.1 GCA_937893815.1 uncultured Anaerolineae bacterium
ACAGAAATCAGACTACTGCCTACTTCCACCCCAGACCCGGCTTACAGCGCTGATCCGGTGGCGCGCGGGCAGGCGGTTTTTGAACGCAGCGGATGTACGGGCTGCCACACGATCGATGGTATCAGCAGCGGAGCCGTTGGGCCTAATCTGACGAATGTTGGCACCATCGCTGGTACGCGCCTGAAAGGATTTACCGCCGATGCCTATATTCGCCAATCCATCATCGACCCGGCCGCGTATCTGGTGGAAGGCTATGACGATCTGATGCTGAAAACGTTTGCTGAAACCATCAGTCAGGCAGATTTGGATGATCTGGTGGTCTTTTTACAGGCACAGAAATAAAGGACGCGGAAGAACACGGATTGCCACGAGATTAATAATACTTGTCTTCATCTGTGTATGCCGTGTAGATATGATTATGAAGCATACTAAAAACATCCGCCGAGTTTTGATCCTTATTTTGATGCTTTCCCTTGGATTTGCTTCGATTGTTTTGGCTCAGGAAGGCGAAGACGACCCGCTACAACCGGGTGCGCAAATTTACGCTGCGAACTGCGCTATGTGCCACGGGAAAAATGGTGAGGGCCGCGTCGGCGCGACCTTGGCTAAAGATTGGCCTTCGATTCGGCCCGATCTTGCCAGTAAAGATACCATCGTTAATGGTGTGGCGGGTTCGCCGATGCCCGCCTGGAGCCAGGATAACGGGGGTCCGTTGAGCGATCAGGAAATCGAAGCGGTGGTAACTTATATTTTGAGTTGGCAAACTGGCGGCGTACCGCAGATTACACCCGCCCACACGCTCACACCACGCCCGGCGATTTCCCCAGTTCCGGGAGTGGAGGGCAACCCGGATCAGGGAGTGGTGTTGTATAATGAAAATTGCAGGGTCTGTCACGGAAAAAATGGTGAAGGCCGGATTGGGGCAACGCTCGCCAAACCCTGGCCCTCTATTCGCCCAGACCTGGCAATCCGCAGTACCATCGCTAATGGTGTGGCCGGTTCGCCGATGCCTGCCTGGAGCCAAGAAAACGGCGGCCCACTGAACAGTGAAGAAATTGATCACCTGACGGCTTTTGTGATCAGTTGGCCTGTACCGCAGAATACTCAAGAAACTGCTACCCCAGCAGAGCAACCATCATCACCGTTTCTAGCATGGGGTGGTATATTTCTGACCATTGGTTTATTCCTGCTAATTATCACTCTGATTTGGCTGTTTCAAAATAAGCACCGCGATTGAATTGCGGAGAAGGCCTTCGAAGGTGATTGTCGAAACCCCAAAAGAAGCCGGTGAGGTTGTGAGAGGTTCATCTTTCGATAGAAAATTAATCCCCGGGTTGGCTGGCAGCATCATGCTGATGTTGGCAGCCGGGTTTCTTTTGTGGGATATCGCCTGGGGGGAGAATCACTCATCAGCCGCGCACACCGTTATCGAAACAGGGGTTGTTTTGCTCCTCCTTGGGGCGATAACCTGGCTCTGGGTGCAGCGAACACGCACACAGGCGGAATCGCAACAACTTCGCCAACAAATCGACATTTCAACGGCCCAAATCCATGAAATCAATCGCCGCCTGGACGCTGTATTCCGCATCAATCGCATTTCAGTAGACGCCAATGATGAGCGCGAAATGGTCGAATTGGCTTTGCAGCTTGCGGTCGAGTTGACGGGAGCGAAAGGAGCCTCGTTTGTCCCGCTGGATGATCGTTGCCAACCCCTGGCAATGATCAATTATGGTGATCAGCCCTCGACCAAACTGGGCGCGCTGATCGAATATCTGGCTTCACCGGAAATTCATGAACGCTGTTCCACCTGCTCCCGACAAGACACTTTCGAAACTTGCCCCTTGCTAGAGCAATTTTCAGGGCAGGAATTGCGTATTTTCTGTTTTCCGTTAAAACGTGGGGAACACAACTTTGGCATGCTCAACTTGTATGTGCCCAAAGACGGCATCTGGCCCGCGGGGGCGCGCAGTTTTGTTCAGGCGATGGCCAACGAAATAGCTTTATCACTGGATGGCGTGCGCTTGCGGCAGCGCGAACTAATCGCCTTGCGCCAGTTGCAGCGAGTGCGAGCCAAGGCCGATCTCGATAGTTTGCTTTCCCAGATGTTGGATAATGTACGATCAGCCCTGGAAGCTGATTTTGCCACGTTGACACTGCTGGAGGATGGCAGCGAGACAATGCCCCGTCGTTGGGTCTCAGGTGAAATACCGGAAATGGGGATACCTGTTGTGGTGAGTTTTTTGAATGGCGTGATTCAATCGGGTGAAGCAATTCGGGTGGGTGAGATTTCCAATGCAGCAGAATCAGCACTGCAAAAGTGTTCGATGGTGGCAGTACCGTTGATCTCACAAAGCAATCAGCCCTTGGGCGGAATTCTGGTGGGAAATTGCCGGGTAATACAATTTCACCCCCGTCAAATGACGTTGCTTCAAACGGTTGCTGGGCAAGTCGCGCTGGTGATCCATAATGCCCACCTGATGGCGGAGCTAGAATATCAGACAACGCTGGACGAGCGCACACGTCTGGCGCGCGAAATCCACGACGGGCTGGCCCAAACCTTGGGTTTTTTAAAACTTCAGATGGTTCAAATGCAAAAAGCCCTCGAACAGCAAGACACCGAACTCCTGAAACGCGGCCTTGCTTTAAGCTATCAGACTGTTTCGGGAGCATATGAGGATGCCCGTGAGGCCATCGACGATTTATTCATCGATCCATCTGGAAATAGTTTTATCGGGTGGATTGAGCAAATCGCGACAGAATTCGCGGAAGACACATCGATACTGGTTACGACTGTTGGCGTCGATACAAATATCAACCCCCGGCCTGAAGTTCAAATTCAGTTGATTCGGATTATTCAGGAAGCCTTGAGCAATATCCGCAAACACGCTAACGCCAGTCAAGCTACGATTGCTTGTGGGCAACAAGGTAATGAAATGATTCTGGAAATCAGTGATAACGGTTGTGGTTTCGCTCCTTCGGACACGCCGGGCACCTCGCATCACGGTTTGCGCGGGATGCGCGAACGTGCCGAGTTGATTGATGCTGATTTTCAACTGACCAGCCGTCCCGATGAGGGGGCAACTGTGCATATTCGCTGGGCGGTTGCTCCCGCTCAGATTGCCATATGAGTGAACACAAAATACCAATTTCACTTGTTGTTGTGGATGACCACGCGCTCTTCCGCGCGGGATTGGTCAGCCTGCTTGCCGGGATGGAAGAATTTCACGTTGTGGGAGAAGCCAAAAACGGCGCGGAGGCTTTGGATGTCATCGCACAGAAGAATCCTAGAATTGTTCTGTTGGATGTGAATATGCCCGTGATGAATGGGGTCGAAACGGTGCGCGCATTGCGTGACGCGGGTAACGATCTGCGCATTGTCATGCTAACAATCTCAAAGCGGCAGGATGATTTATTGGGAGCGATCCGCGCGGGAGCCAATGGTTATTTGCTGAAAAATGCAGACCCTGATGAATTGCGCAGTGCATTATTGATGATCGTTTCCAATAAATCGGTGCTCGCGCCCGAAATCACTGGTCAGGTGATGGACGCTTTGCGCCTGAGTTTCCCAAAATCATCGGGCGAGTTGCTTACGGATCGTGAGATTGAAGTTCTGGATTGCCTGGCAAAGGGGTTAACAACCGCTGAAATTGCCGCCACCCTGATGATTTCTAAGAATACAACCAAAACTCATATCCGCAATATATTCAACAAATTGGAAGTGTCCAACCGTGCAGAGGCCGTGAGCGTTGCCATGACGCAAGGTTTACTGGAATGAGCCATTCGCTCTTTGATCCATCCAATTGGTTGCCGATATTTGATCCGGATAGTATTCTGGTCAGGGACCCCCGAAAGAAAAACGTATGCTAATTCTGACTCTACTGCAAGAACCCTTCACCGCTGAGAACGCGGAGAGCGCAGAGTTTAAAAAGTGCAAAATCGGCAAAAAAGAAGCCATTTTTCTGCGAAATCGTCAAAAAAATCTCAGCGTTTGATGTATTTGACACACAATTTGGCACCGCTATTGAGAAAAACGCTGGCGAGAATAGGTGGTGACCTCTGGAACTTCTCCCTTGCCCAACTATAATTATTCCGGAACGAATCTATTGTCAACGCTGGGACATTTCCCCGTTTGGTGTGCGGGATGCTTCACAAGGGTGATATAAAAATCACCCTTTTTGGTGATGGGGGGTGAGTGACAAGGTGGGTCTAATTTTGGTAAATTAGCCTTGTATTGTCCGAATATATATTTACACGCGAATCCATTGAAATTTGGGAAAAATCTTTCACACTTTCCCAGATTAAATACCCTCAAAGCATTTCAAGACCATTACCTCTGATGAAAACACCAGTTTCACGGCCTAAACGAGTTCTGATTGCTTCCAGTCACTCCCTGTTTGGGAAGGGCTTGCAAAATTTATTGGAACAACGCTGGGGGGCAGACGTACTCGTGGTCGGGTTGGTGTCCACCACCGAGCAAGCCGCGACCGCCCTGCAGGAACTCCAACCGGATCTTGTGGTCGTAGATTATGACGATGAGACCCTCAATCGAGACGATTTTCTAGCTCGCTTTATGGAAGTCGAAGGCGCTTTACGGGTTGTGCTGCTCTCTTTAGCCAATGATAAGGGGGGTGCCGAGGCGGTTGTGTACGACCGCAGAACGATGCAAGCTGAGTATTGATGACTGGATGGAAATGAGCAGCCCCTTTGCTAAAGAAAATACCGAATAAGATGAGGAAGCGAGGAGAAATTCTATGAAACATTTTATTTTTGTGGCGATTTTGGTGGCCATTTTGACAGTAGTAGTTGGCTTCGGGTTGGATGCCATTGGCCTGATGCCAGAACTCGCCAGCCTGCAAGGTGTGGTCATTGATCAGCTTTTCAGGATGCATATCTGGGTAATTTCTTTCCTGTTTGCGCTAATTATTGGTTTTATGTTGTACAGTATCGTTATTTTTCGGCGCAAAAAGGGCGAAGAAGGGGAAGGTGATCATTTCGAAGGGAACACCGGGCTGGAGATTGCCTGGACGATTGTGCCATTGGGGATTGTGTTGTATTTTGCCTTCTTGGGCTCCACTGCGCTGGCAGAAACCCGCCGCGCTGACCCCAACGCACAAAATATCACCGTGGTAGGGCAGCAATGGTCCTGGCGTTTTGAATATACGGATTATGGCTTTAGCTCCGATGAGTTGCGCCTACCCATTGACCAACAGGCCTTGTTGCTGCTCAAATCTGCGGACGTGATTCACTCCTTCTGGGTGCCTGAATTCCGCGTCAAGCAAGATGCGCTGCCCGGCGATGGCATGGAGCGTGAATTGCGCGTCACGCCGACGAAGCTGGGTACCTATAAATTGCGCTGTGCCGAATTATGCGGCACGCAACACGCTTATATGCTGGCGGATGTGATTGTCATGGAGCCAGACCAATTCGATGAATGGGTAGAAGATCAACTAGCCAGCGTTTCCGATGACCCGGTGGAACGTGGCGAAGTCTGGTATGGACAGTATGGCTGCCAGGCTTGCCACTCTATTGATGGATCCGACCGTGTGGGGCCGTCCTGGTTTGGCCTCTACGGTAAGGAAGAAACCCTGGCCGATGGCACAACCCTGGTTGTGGATGATCTTTATTTGCACGAATCGATTGTCGAGCCGCAAGCGAAAGTTGTTCAGGGCTTCGAAACAGTGCTCATGCCGCCTACAGGCCAGAGCATGACCGATCAACAGATTCAGGATGTGATTGAGTTCATCAAGAGTTTAGGTGAGTAAGGACAAGTTGGCGTGTGTGCAGGTTGAAAAGTTTGCCAGAACATTCAACCTGCAACTTGTAAACGTGCAACACTTGGAGACAGAATTATGACAAATCAAAAAGTAAATATTTTTTCATTGAGTTTGATCCGCGGCATGGTTTTCCAGGTTTTCGGCACATTGGTCGGCATGGGGGTAGTAATGCTGATCCGCCTGCTGATGGGGCTTTCGGCCTGGAATGCGGAACCGGTTTGGGTTGGCGGCGCTTTTATTGGCGTGATCACATTCCTGGTCGGTACAGGTGCTTTCCGCGATTGGACCAAAATGGCCTTTGGCGAGCAGGTGTCCGAGCATCTTGAAGTTGACCCCAATCAACCCGGCTGGGCGAAATATTTCAATATTTCGTATGACCACAAAGTCATCGGTATTCAATATGGAGTTACTTCGGTCTTGTTGCTGGTCACGGCGGGCACTTTTGCACTGATCTTCCGCACCGAACTGGCCGCGGCCGGATTGCAGTTGCTTGAATTGAATATGTTCAACACCCTGATCGGTTTGCACGGCATGGTAATGATCGCTTCGATCTTGCTTGGCGTGGGCGCCATGTCCAACTATCTCGTGCCATTGTTAATCGGTGCCAGCGACATGGCGTTCCCCCGCCTGAACGCCTTCGCTTACTGGATCAATGTTCCTGGTGCGGTGCTGGTGGTGAGCAGCCTGTTCCTCGGCGGGTTCGATACCGGCTGGACTGGCTATCCACCCCTGAGCGCGCGCGCTCCCCTGGGCATGCAGATGTTCTTCATGGGTGTGTATTTCATCGGGTTTTCATCGATCCTCGGTGCGCTGAATATTATCGTCACCACCTTACGTATGCGTGTCAAAGGTATGGGGTTGTTTAAGATGCCCATCTTCGTTTGGGCAGCCGCCTCCACGGCGTTGATCAGCCTGACCGCTACCCAGTTGATCGGCTTGTCGTTCCAGATGGTCATGTTCCAGCGGCTGTTTGGTATGGGCTTTTTCGATCCCGCCAAGGGCGGTAATGTGATTTTGTTCCAGCATTTGTTCTGGTTCTACTCGCACCCGGCAGTGTATGTCTTCATTCTGCCGGGGTTAGGCATCATCAGCGAGTTGCTGCCGGTTTTTGCCCGCAAGCCGCTGTTCGGCTATAAGTGGATCGCTATGTCCTCCTTGGGCATCGCTTTGGTGGGCTTCTTCGTTTGGGCGCATCATATGTTTACATCAGGTATGGCCGAATATTTACGAGTGCCTTTTATGTACAGCACTATGCTAGTCGCCATTCCTACAGGCGTAAAATTCTTTAGTTGGGTGGGAACCATGTGGCGCGGCAAGATGACCTTCGAAACGCCGATGCTCTTCACCTTGGGCGCGGTCTCGATCTTCTTGCTGGGTGGTCTCACTGGGCCGCCTAACGCCACGGTTGCCACCGACTTACACCTGCATGATACCTACTGGATCGTGGGTCACTTCCACGCCACTATGTTCGGTGGCTTCATCTTTCCCTTCTTCGCGGCAATCTACTACTGGTTCCCCAAGATCACCGGCAAGATGTACAACGAAAAATTGGGCAAATGGCACTTCTGGTTGATGTTCCCGGCCTTTTACGTACAATCGCTTGGACAAATGCGCGTGGGCCTGCTAGGGATGCGCCGTCGTATTGCCGATTATGACCCGGCGCTTAATTTTGATTTCTCGCACCTGCTGATTACGATTGCTGGATTTGTGATTGCGACCGCCGTGCTGATTTTCATTATCAATGCCATCCATAGCTTGCGGAAAGGGGAAATTGCGCCGAGCAATCCCTGGAATTCACGCTCACCCGAGTTTTTCTTGCCCTCTCCGATTCCGGAACACAACTATACGGATTATCCCTTCGAGGTGGTGGGCGAACCCTATGACTACGGGTTGGCGGATGCGCCTTTCGTGAAGTTTGATTCTGTTCCCGGGGCCGCTGCGGATTAGTGAAATCAATCCGCGAAGGACATAAGACTCTACTGCAAAAAGCCGATGACGGAGATGTCCGCCGGAATATATGGGGGTGGTGGCGAAGCCACCACCCCCATATATTCCGGCGGGAACACCTGCACGGTAGTTTTTTCAGTGGAGTCATATAATTACGGCAACTCTCCCCACTTCTCACAACATTCAGGAGCTTCATATGCCCGAACACAAGATTCTTTATCTTTCACAAAAAGATGTTATTTCGGTCGGCCTGGGGATGGCCGAAATTATCCAACTTGTAGAAACCGCCTTTAATGAAAAAGGCCATGGGCGCGTGGAAATGCCGCCCAAACCCGGTATTCACCCCGGCGGGGGGGATAACTTCATCCATGCCATGCCAGCCTATATTCCCGCACTCGACTCCGCAGGGATCAAATGGGTCAGTGGATTTCCTGGCAATGCCGAAAAGGGGTTGCCCTATATTACGGGCTTGCTGATTCTCAACGATCCCTATACCGGCATTCCTTTAGCCGTGATGGATTGTGAGTGGATCACCGGTATGCGGACAGCCGCCGCGTCGGCGGTAGCCGCCAAAAAATTGGCGCGTCCCAATTCTGCCCGACTGGGTGTTTTGGGTTGCGGCGTGCAGGGCTTCACCCACACCGAAGCCCTCAACGTGCTTTTTCCCGTTGCCGAAGTTATGGCTTTTGATGTAGTACCTGAAGCTCTTAAAGCCTACCGTCAAAAAATACACAACCGCTTGGGGATCAAAGTCACGACTGTAAAAACCCCGCAGGAAGCGGTATCTGGCTGCGATTTGGTTGTAACGGCTGGACCTATTTTAAAAGTCCCCCACAAAACCATTCAGGCCGGTTGGCTGGATGCTGGTGCATTTGCGTCACTGGTCGATTTCGATTCGTATTGGGCTCCGGCAGCGATGAAGGAAGTCGATAAATTCTGTACCGACGATTTGAAGCAATTTGAATATTACCGATCCGTGGGGTATTTTCAGGATGTACCATCTGTGCATGCCGACTTAGGGGAACTGGTTGCCGGAACGAAGCCCGGGCGCGAATCGGCTGAAGAACGAACGATTGCCTGCAACCTGGGATTGGCTCTGGACGATATGGCCGTAGCCCCAACGCTGTACCAGCGCGCCGTGGAAATGGGCATCGGGACCTGGCTGCCACGATAAGGAGATGTAATGCAAACGCAAAATCTTGAATTTCGACCGCGGCTATCGGTCATCAACGACGAGCAAATCCAGTATATTCACCAGGCCACCCTGGAGGTGCTGGAGCGTACCGGGGTGCAGGTCACCCACCCCAGAGCGTTGGAATTATTCCACGGGGCGGGCGCACATATCCACGCTGACCGTGTGCGCATCCCCGCCTGGCTGGTAGAGGAGTCGATCCGCAAAGCCCCGGCGCGCGTGGTGCTCGGCAATCGCGACGGCTCGCGCAAAGTCTATCTCGAAGGCAATAAATCCTGGTTCGGCCCCAGCCTCGACTGCGTAGATTATCTCGACCCGCTTACGAATCAGCGCCGCCGCTTCGTAAGCGATGATTGCCGCATCACTGCCACCGTGGCGGATGCCTTACCCAATTACTCCTGGGTGATGACGATCGGCATGGCCGATGACAAACCGCCAGATATAGCCGACCGCGTGATCGCCAAACAGGTTTTCACTTACACCGAAAAACCACTGGTTTTTTGCTGCAAAGATGGCAACTCGGCCAAAGATATTTACGAAATGGCGTTGCTCGTCACCGGCGGCAAAGCCAATTTCGATAAAGCACCCACCATCGTGCAATATTCCGAGCCAATTTCGCCGCTGCTCTACTATGATCCCGCCGTAGAGAAAATCATCTTTTGCGCCGAAAACGGCATCCCGCAAATTAATTTCCCTGCCCCACAATCGGGCAGTACCGCCCCGGCCACCTTCGCCGCCGAAATTGTGCAGGGCAGCGCCGAATCGCTCAGCGGGCTGGTGCTGGCGCAACTTGTCAAACCAGACGCGCCTTTCATCTATGGGGCATTTGCCACCGTGATGGATATGAAAACCACCATCTTCTCCTACGGCGCGCCGGAAATGAGCCTGATGACGGCAGCGATGGCGCAAATGGCACAATTCTACAAACTGCCCTTCTTCGGCACTGCCGGGGCCAGCGATGCTAAATTCCCCGATGCGCAGGCCGCCGCCGAAGTTGCCTTTTCCTGCCTGTCTTCGGCGCTGGTCGGCGCCAATCTGGTCCACGATGCGGGTAGCTGGCTCGATCACGGCTCGCTGGCCTCACCTGCTTTTATGGTGCTGGTGAATGAAATTCTGTATATGGTCAACCAATATATGAAGGGACTGCCCGTCAACACCGAAACTCTGGCGCTTGACCTGATCGACAAAGTCGGCCCCGGGGGGCACTACCTTTACGAAGATCACACCCTCAAGCATTTCAAGAATGTCTGGTATTCTGATCTTTTCGACCGTACGATTAACGATGTCTGGGTGGATGAAGGTTCGCGTTCTTTCGCCGACCGATTGCGCGAGAAAACCGCCCGCCTGATGGAGCATCAACCCAGGCCACTATCCAGTGAAATACGCCAAGAATTTGAGAGAATGGAATCCCATTGGGAATGACCTTCACGGGTTTTTCCATGGAATTTATACCGCGAAAGCGCCAAGAATAAACCATACTTTGTGCTGACCACGCTTTTGCGGAGATATTCGACAAAAAACGCGTTTCAAGGAGATGACGATGATCAATAGCAATTTTCAAGCTCAAGTAACTCCGGGGATTCGCCTGCTCAGCGAAGACCAGAAAGTGGAGATTCATAGCGCGACCCTGGAGTTGCTGCGCAGAACCGGGGTGGATGTGCTGGTGCCCGAGGTGCGCGAGTTGCTCAAGAAAGCTGGCTGCTGGATTGATGGCGAGCGCGTGCGCATCCCATCCCAGCTGATTGAATGGGCCATCCGCAGCGCACCCAGCCGGGTCGTACTTTGCGACCGAAATGGAAACCCGGCTATGGAGTTGGAAGGACGCAAGGGCTATTACGGCACCGGCTCGGATACGCCTTTTGTGATTGATGCCTACACCGGCGAGCGCCGCCAGGCTGTACTGGGCGATATTGCCAATATTGCCAAACTGGTTGACGCTCTGCCCAATATCGACTTCCTGATGTGCATGGGTATCGCCTCCGATGTCACCGATAAAATCTCGGACCTGTATCATTTTCGCGAGATGGTCACCAACACCACCAAACCGATCATCTATACCGCCTGGGATCGTCAAAACCTGGAAGATATCGTTGAAATGGCCGAGGCTGTGGCCGGTGGAGCGGATGCCTTGCAGCGCAATCCCTTCATGGCACTGTACAGTGAACCCATTTCTCCGCTGACGCATGCCGAAGAAAGCTGCCAAAAACTACTCTTCCTGGCCGAAAAGGGTTTGCCGGTGGTCTACACGCCGGGCATGATGATTGGGGCTACCGCACCGGTGACCATCGCCGGGGCGCTGGTACAGGCCAATGCCGAGGCGCTCAGCGGGCTGTTGATAACACAACTGGCGCGCGCAGGCACGCCATTCATCGGCGCTGGTGGTATCTTGTTCATGGACATGACCAAGGGTTTGATCTCCTACGCGGCTCCCGAATTCATGCTAGCGATGACGGCCTTTAGCGAAATGAATCACTTTTACAAGCTGCCCATTTTTAGTTTTTCCGGCTGTACCGATGCCAAAGTCTTCGATCAGCAGGCCGCCGCAGAAGGCGCCATCTGGATGATGGTCACCGCTCTGGGTGGCGGCAATCTGATCCACGATGTCGGCTATATCGAATCGGGTATGACAGCTTCCTACGACCATCTGGTTGCCATGGACGAAGTCGCCGGACTCGTGAAGCGCTTCATGAGCGGCATTGAAATCAGCGCCGAGACGATGGCGCTGGACGCAATTGATGATGTCGGCCCCGGTGGACACTTCCTCGAACACGAACACACGTATAAACACTTCCGCCGCAATTGGGTACCCAAACTGTTTGACCGCGCCTCCCGCGATGACTGGGAAATGGATGGCAGTCTGACAATGGGTCAGCGCGCCAACGCTAAAGTTCGCCACATCTTCGAAACACACGAACCTGCTCCAGCAAAAACCGAGATCACCCAAATTTTGAATAACGTCATCCGACGTGCCGAAGAACGATTACAATAAAAGCATCATGCATGCAAACAATAAGGAGAAGAAAATCATGAGTGAAATCCTATCTGAACTCTCAACCGCCGTCATTGAAGGCAACT
>CALCSH010000050.1 GCA_937893815.1 uncultured Anaerolineae bacterium
GTTCCGCTGGTAGAAACCGGGGCATCAATGGTCAGATCATTATTAGAAACCAGGGTAATGTTTCCTGCCAGCGTGCTGACTCCAGAGATCGCCCCGCTCAAAGTAGTCAGGCTGCCAATCGTCAGGCCGCCACTCGTATCGGTGATGTCCACACCGCCGCTGCCGGAATTCACGGCTGCCAGCGTGGTGACATCCACATCCAGGTTAATGCCGCTGACGGCGCTCAAGGCCAGGTTGTCAACGGTGATATCGGCGGAAGTGTCGCTGCCCTGTTCAAGGATAGAAGAACCCGAGCGCAACACCAGGCTGGGGACGTTGGCCGGGCTGAGAGTGTTCACCCGCAGCGCGCCCGAGTCGGCAGCGCCGATTTCGAGGCGTGAAGCTTTGATGCGGTCGATTTCGACGGCGATTAGGTTGAAGTTGCCAGCTCCGCCGCCCAGACCGATAGTGCGCCCGGCAATGGGCTGTAAAGCAACCACACCCGCCCCGGCGTCGATGACATTATTCAAAACGATGTCGGCCGCTGTGACCGAGAGCGTGCCGCCCGCAGTGGAAACCGAACCAGGGGTGAGCGACTGGAAGACGTAGGCCGATCCCGAATTCGAGCCTTTGTCATCGTCCAAATATGCGCCACTGATGAAAGTATCGCCAGACAGAGCCACTGCATAGCCGAAGTAATCCGAGGCCGCGCCATCGCCGGCGGTCAGCTTCTGGAACTGAGTCCAGGTGCTGCCAGAACGGACAAATACATAGGCCGATCCCGATTCAGAGCCTTTGTCATCATCCTGGTAAGCGCCCACAAGGGCCATATCGCCATCGATATCGACGGCATACCCAAAATAATCGGAGCTACTACCATCACTGGCAATCAATTTGGCCTGCTCGCTCCAAATCGCCCCGCTGCGGGTGAAGATATAGGCCGAACCTGAGCGACTGCCGCGATCATCGTCTTCAGATGACCCAATGATCGCGGTGTCTCCATCCAAAGCCAGCGCCTTGCCAAAATAGTCACTGGAACTGCCATCACTGGCAGTCAGCTTGGCCTGCTGGCTCCACGCCGTCCCTGTGCGAACGAAGACATAGGCCGAACCCGAGCGGCTGCCGCGATCATCATCTTCGGGAGAGCCAACCAGGATGGTATCGCCACTGATAGACACCGCATAACCAAAATAATCGGAAGAGTTTTTATCGCTGGCGGTCAGTTTGGCCTGTTCGTTCCAGCTGGTTCCTGTACGAGTGAACACATAAGCCGAACCGGCATCCGAACCGTTCGAATCCTCGTAAGGCGCGCCAACTATAATCGTATCGCTGCTGATGCCAACGGAATAACCGAAATAATCTGAGTAATACCGATCACTGGCGATCAGTTTGGCCTGTTGGCTCCAGGTCGCGCCGCTGCGAACGAAGACGTAGACTGAACCGGCTTCAGAATAACCATTCGGATCTTCCTGGTATGCGCCGATGACAGCAGTATCCCCATCCAAGGCCACCGAGTAACCAAAATAATCGTATGAGTAGCGGTCACTGGCAATCAGTTTGGCCTGTTGAGTCCAGGTGCTGCCGCTACGGACGAATACATAGACCGAACCGGCATCAGTATAATTTGGATCTTCCAGGTACGCCCCCACCAGCAGGGTGTCGCCGTCGATAGCCACTGAGAAGCCAAAATAGTCATTGGCAACCCCGTCGCTGGCGGCCAGCTTGACCTGCTGCACAATGCTGGTGTCCTGAACGGTGAAGGTGCCAGCCCCATTGGCGTCGCTGTCAGCGTTGACTGTGAAGGCCCCGCCATTCGTCTCAACTACTGCACCCAGGGTGACGCCGTTGGATGCGCTCAAGTTGATGCTCCCAGCGGTGAGGTTGGCCAGGATGGTGATGCTGTCGGCGGTTACGGTGAGCGAGCCATCCAGTTGAGTGGCGAGCGTTTCGAAGGTGACGGTATCCGTGCCACCCTGTCCATCAACAATCAAGTTGGCCGCGAAGCCAGAACCAACACCTGTGATCGAAATAGCGTCATCACCGGTGTCGCCAGCATTGATGGTCAGCGAGCCACTGGGGTTGTTGAAAGTGGTGGTCTCAGCGGCAGTGGAGGTCACCCGGGTCATCCCGGCACCCGCCCCACTGACCGTGATCGTCTCGGCGGTGGCGCTGTAATTGAGGCTCATATCCACGACGCTGAGGGTGGACGTAATCGGCTCCAGGCCGATGTAGGTAATGGCGGCGTTGCCAGGCAGAGCGATGCTGCCATCATTGGCATTTTCGTAGTTGAAGACCGCCGTGGCGAAGGTCCCGCCGGTCAGGGCCAGCGAATCGCCGCTGGTTTGCGCGCCGCCATTGTACTGAACGGCTTTGGCGAAATCGCCCAGGGAGAAATCGAGAGTCAGGTTGTCATCTCCAGCCAGGGTGTTGACCAGGATAATACTCCCGGTGACGGCGCTGAAGGGGATCGTGATCAGGGTGGTCGTGCTGCCGGTGGCGCCCGCGATGGCCGTGACGATGACGTTATTGAGGTCTTGAATAACGAACTGGCTGTTGGCCGAATCGGACTGGATCACCAGGGTATCGTCAGAGTTGCCGCCCTTGATATCGGTGATCACCAGATTGCCGTTGCCATCCAATGTAATTTCAGTCTGGTCTGCGCCAGCCCGCAAGACGACGTCGTTGCCGTCGCCGCCCACGTAGGTCAGCTTGTATTCCACGCCGCCGATGACGATCAAATCGCCTTCGGCCATGCCGCTGAATGCCCCCAGGATGGCATCCTGGCTGCGGTTGTCGATCAGGGTGATGCGGCTGCCGATGGGGGGTGAAGTATTGAAGCTGCCGGTCAGGGGGATGCCGGTCAGATCGATGGCGAAGGACACCTGGAGTTGGTCAGTGAGCGCACCAGCCAGGGCGAAGCTAGTCCCGGTTTCCATCGTCAGGGACCCAGCGATAACCATCTGGGGCGAACCCAGGCCGGGGACCAGAGCGCCGCCCGCCGCGATGCTAATTGGGCCGTAAACTGTGCCGCCGCCGCCCACCTGAGCGCCGCTGGCGACGTTGATGGCGGTTTCGACGGTCGTGGAACCGTCAACACTCAAGCCGCCTGCCTGGACATCGATATCCCCAGTATATGTATTTTCACCGCCGAGAGCGAGTTTGCC
>CALCSH010000051.1 GCA_937893815.1 uncultured Anaerolineae bacterium
CTCTCTGTCAATCGAACCCACACGACGGCCACCAACGCTCTACACCAGTGCCGTAGCACTCGGTACACATTTCAGGGCTATCTTCGTCGTACCACATCGGGTCTTCATCGTAGCGATCAATCCAACCATCATCACAACCGAGAGCGCGGCAACGGCAGGAGCGAATTGGCGAGTGACCACACTTCGGGCAATTTGTGTCATACTCATCTTCGATTTCGTCATCATCAAACATTGCTACCTCCGAAACGCCTAACAGTACATCGCGAGCTTGGTCCCGGCCTCCTGGAATCGACTTATGAAGCCTGTCTTGCTTTTGAGCTTGCACAAAGCGGATTACAAGTTGAGCAGCAAAAGCCCATTCCGGTGATTTATCGGGGGGTCAGATTAGATTGTGGATACCGTCTCGATCTTCTTGTCGATAAACAAGTGATTGTCGAAATCAAAGCTACCTCTAGGCTTGAGCCAATTCATGAAGCCCAATTGCTCTCTTATCTGAAACTTACTGACTGCAAAGTCGGCCTACTCATCAACTTCAATGTGATACTACTGAAACGCGGCATCAAAAGAATCGTAAACAATCTAGTAGAAAATAAAACTTAGAACCGCTGAAATCGCGGAGAACGCAGAGTTTTACTTAAATTTTCTTTGTTCTTCTCCGCGTTCTCTGCGCACTCTGCGGTGAATATATGATGGAGATTTAATGACCCAAAAACGAACGATTACCGCCGAAGATTTATACAACTTCGAACTGCTTTCGCCGCCGCGCATTTCGCCGGATGGCAAGCATGTGATCTACGCCCAGCAGCGCGTGGATGCCAAGACCGAAAAGAAATACAGTAACCTGTGGATCGCTCCAAGCGATGGCAGCGGCGCTCGCCAGTTTACATCAGGCGACCAAAACGACTCGCAGCCGCGCTGGTCGCCCGATGGTAAAACGATTGCCTTCATCTCCAACCGCGGCGACGAGAAACAGCCCCAAATCTATCTGATCCCCTTCGAGGGCGGCGAAGCGCGTGCCCTGACCGAACTCAAAGGTGAAATTGGCGCGCTGGAATGGTCGCCGGATGGAACGCAATTTGTGGTCCAGTTTCGCGCTAAAGACGCCGAGGTCATCGCCCGTGAGGAAGACGAAGCCAAAAAGAAGCTCGGCCTTGTTGAGCGCCATTACGACCGTGTTTTTTATAAATTGGATGGCTACGGCTTTTTGCCCCACGAGCGCTGGCATATCTGGACGGTTGATACCCAAAGTGGGGAAACCAAACAACTCACCGCGGGGCCAGTCTTCGATGAACTCGAACCTGCCTGGTCGCCAGATGGCAAATTGATTGCTTATATATCCAACCGCAACCCCGACCCCGACCTGGCGCGTGGCGATACCAGCCTGTTCGTGATCCCGGCGGCGGGTGGCGCAGAACGCCAAATCGAAACCAGTTCCCAGGCGCTTCTGCCCAGTTTTTCTCCCGATGGCAAGTGGCTTGCCTATATCGGCCAGCGCGACTACACGCAGTGGTGGCAAAATAACGATCTGTGGGTTACCCCAATTGATGGCTCTGCCGCAGCGCGCAACCTGACCGCTAACTTTGATGCTGCAATAGACACAGCCAGCATCAATGATCTAAACTTTGGGCACGCCCTGCAAGCCCCGGCCTGGTCGCCGGATGGCAAAACACTCTACTTCCAGGTTGGTAAAGATGGCAGCAATTTTCTGATGTCAGTGAATCTCCGCAGCGGTGAGATTAAAACCGTACTCAGCGAGAAGGGTTTTGTGGGCGGGTTTGACGTTGACCGCGCGGGAAAAATACTGGCCTACTTCTTCGGCACAATGTCCGACCCGGGGCAGATTTTCGTGCATCCCGTGGGGGGGCAGGATTCAACCCAAGTAACACAGGCCAACCCCTGGCTACAGGATGTGAATCTCGGCTCAATGGAAGAAGTCTGGTTCAAGGGCAGCGACGGTAACGACCTCCAGGGCTGGATTCTGAAACCCCCGGCCTTCGACTCATCCCAGAAATACCCATCGATTCTCGAAATCCACGGCGGCCCGCTGGCGATGTACGCTGAGTTCTTCATGCACGAGTTCTACTATCTCGCTGCGCAGGGCTATGTCGTTTATTTCAGCAATCCGCGCGGTGGGCAAGGTTACGGCGAAACCCACGCCAAAGCCATCTGGCAAGATTGGGGCAACGCCGATTACGCCGATCTGATGTGCTGGACAGATTACGTAGCGGCGCAGCCCTATATCGACAACGAACGCATGGGCGTGACCGGCGGCAGTTATGGCGGCTATATGAGCCTGTGGATTATCGGCCACACCCAGCGTTTTCAGGCCGCCGTGCCGCAGCGCGTGGTGAGTAATTTCGTCAGCATGTGGGGCTCCAGCGACCTGAATTGGGTTTTCCAGCAGGTGTTGGGAAACAAGCCGCCCTGGGAAGATTTGGAGAAATACTGGAAACACTCGCCGATGGCCTATATTGGCAACGCCAAAACGCCTACGCTGCTGATCCACAGCGAGAACGATCACCGTTGCCCGATTGAACAGGGCGAGCAGGCTTTCGTGGCGCTCAAAACCCTGGGCGTAGATGCCGAAATGGTGCGCTTCCCCGAAGAGCCGCACGGCCTCTCGCGCGTGGGCCGCGCCGATCGGCGCATTGCCCGGTTGAACCATATTGCGCGCT
>CALCSH010000052.1 GCA_937893815.1 uncultured Anaerolineae bacterium
CACAAGGTAAGAAATATAGTATCCAATACTTGGGTGAACTATCTGATATGCACTTGTTTTCATTAGTTGATACATCGTTATCAACTAATCGTTCAAAGCCCATTGTTTTTCGTCCTTGTATGGTCAATAGTAGAAATGTAATATCTGTCCAGTTGCCAGATGGCAAAATTCCCCATATTGTTTCTGCGCCATAGTGAAGGAATAATCAACTATGAAAAAGTCAATCCCAACTTATCGTCAACGCTATCGTTATATATTGCATACTCCCCGCTCTCGATATTTGGCAAAAACATTGGCAAAGCCTATTACAGACAAAAAACCAAAAGAGAGCTTTCGTTTTCTTTCGAGCGGGTTAAGATCAGATACACCCGCGCCAGCAGACCATGTTGGTTTATGGACAATCGGAATTGTAATAGCAATTCTAATTTCGATCATTTGTGGTCAGTTTATCCAGTGGCCTCTTGGATGGTGGCTTAGTATGGCTTTTGCAAGCGTAGGTTTGATATTGATATTTTCGTTTTTGTTATTTTCTCTGAGAGAAAACGCATGAAATTTATCACCCGGAGAAAATCACCCCAGATTGGTTCGAATCTGTTTGCGCTTATAGTCGCACAAGTTGTTCCTGGATACGAGCGTGCAGTTTGTTCCGCTCTATGTAAGCATTTTGAGTTAGGACAAGATATTTCAACGCAGATTTATGTTACCTTCTCGGAATATGATATTTTAGCTGTAATCCCGCTTGATACCGATGAGCATTTAACGAAACTCGCAACTTTTTATCACCCGTTTATTCGTGATTTTCAACAGGTTGTTTGTTTTTCGTGGAGCAAATCACAAAAAATCAACTTGACTGAGTTAGGCTCAGTTCTTACAGTCACCTTGTTAAAGGTAAATTACTCGAAAATATCGTCTTCTAATCTGGATGTCGAACGTGACATGATGAATTGGATTTACGGTCGGGTTTCCCGCAGGAAATCTCAAATAGAGAATACAGATGTACTAATACTAGGTACAATGGGCTGGCCTGAGTTTGTGGTTATTCAGAGCGGTACAAATCTAACAACATTACTTGATGCTGTGGCAGATGTTGCTATTGAGAGTGATAGTGAATCGCCATTTCCCTTGTCGTTCAGTCACACATTTTCGTGTATTCGTTGCGTTGACCCTGTTCCTGAAGGGCATTCCAATACGTTAGCACGTTTATGTTTAGATCAACAAGCAGAAGCTATGTTACATTGGCATATATCTGTCAGCTGTCAACCGAATACATTGCATCGTGTTGTTAGTCGCACACTCAACACACTTCAGGGGAAAACAACAATACCCATTGAAACCCATACAACATATGGACGAAGGGATTTGATCTTTTATCCCCAAGAATTTCAAAAAACATGTCTATCTGATTTAGTGCAATTGTTAACGCTCTTGCGTTCATCCTATAATGCAGAAGATGTGGTTTCGACACATACTCAGTTATCACTTGAGTATCCAGGACGGTTGTTACCGAACATACAAAAAGATCAGGTGGACGCCCAAAAAATTGTATCCGAGACTAATCTCGATATTGAGTATAGCCAAGCCAGCTATGATCTTTTATCTGATGAATTACAAGAGCTGGTTGATTTTGTCAATGAATTTAGCGCCTGGGAAGTTAAGTTAAAAAATCCTGGATTGCGGTTTGCTCCTCGTCTTCGTCAGATGGTGTTACGTATCCAAGCTGTTTTTAATACTCCAGGGTATGATGGCTTGGTAGACGACATGCTGGACTTTGTTCGTTGGGCTGTAAATGAAGCCGCAGATTTAATGATTAAATCATCTAAAGCATCGCCGCTAGCTCCAGTGACAGTAGGTTTGCGCGACAAATATCACGATTTCGAAGTTATTGGGAATGCGTTTTCTTTCGGTATTGAACAACGCATGAGTGGTGCTCAGTTTGGCATCAGCAATCCTGCTCACGCTTATGCTGGAATACATGGTCTCGGCATACAAAGAATGCTAAGTGCATCCAGCGCGATACCGCACGCTGTTCTTAGTGTTTTCGAGAATTTAGATACACTTGTGTGGCAGGGCTTTACTGTGTTTGGATTTCAAAACGATACACTCGTATTGCCTTGTGGAGTAATAAACCTTCCTGCCCAGGAAATCATGGCTCCATCCGAGTGGTGGCGATTAGGGCACGAAACAGGACATATTTTTGTAATGGCTACCCATTTATTGGAAGCACCAGTTATTGAAAATTTGGTTCAAAATCTGGATAAGGGAGCATCCAAAAAGATATTACGCAGAATGGGAATAAATAGTGAAGAACTTGTTGAAGAACTTGTTGCCAATGTGTTTGAGTATTATTTCTGTTTCCGTGGTGATTTTGACCTCTATCTTGAAACCGTCTGGCAATTTTTGAATCAATATCTGGAAGGACAAGACCATATTAATCGGTTGACTGAATTTGTTTTCCGCAGTGTATTTACCTTTTTGTTTCATCTTGAACAAAATGGGGCGCTTCCACACGGACAGCCAGTAGAAGAGATTATATTATCCGACCAGAAACATCTTGATATATTTATGCAAAGAAGTTTAGATGAAGCGATGAATCAAAGAACTTTGATGGAAGAAAATTCGTTGGAGCATTTGATTTTTCGTGCTGTATTTTTGCCCATTATTGGGATTGCAGATCGACTGAATCATGCCCTTCGTCGAATCTCCATTGATGAAATCGTAGCACTATATAGAGCATGTGAACCCCTTCGCAGCGATCTCTTTAATATGTTTGATCTTTGTGGAGCGCCTAATCCAGTAATACCGAATGTATCTACCCAACTGAAAAAAATTGGTAAAAAGCTGGTAGCGGGGAAAATTATTGAGCTTGATGATCCGTTAGATGTATACCTGCTTCCATTATCTTTACAATACTGGAAAAATGAGAATAATCGCGCTGTCCCAATGCCAGCGCGTATAGCTGCACTACTGTCCTTGTGGCACTGGGATCAAAAAATGTAGCAGATTTTGCCGTCAAGGATTGATATTACAACCTGTTTAATAAGCCATTGAGAAACATTCTCCTGGAATAACCCCTGCAATTCGTGGGGGCTATTTCTGGTGTCAATAAGTAAAGTTTATAGAATCACGCCTATCCCGTTTCCTAAAAAAACCATCATGAAAACCATTTAACATCTTGGCGGCGGTGAGAAGTTTGTTTTGCGTGGCTTTCACTTTCGATACGTCCACCATTATCGAAAGTGAAGCAGGCCATTTTGTGGCTATTTTCAGCAGAAAAACGCCCGCGGCGTAGCCAATTTTCTTAACATTCGCAAGAATTGACCCCAATCGGGGAGCATATCAACAGTAATCTAATCGGCGAATTCGTAAAAATGGTGCAAAATATGTAAAATGCTTAAAAGTCAGTTGTGTTCGCGATGTTGTAGCATGGAGTTTGTTCAAAGTATTCCAAAAACCGATCTGGTGCGCAAAACGCGTAAGTTCTACAAGCGATTCAACGCGGGCAAACCATGATCGTCGAAAGCCACGGCCAACCTGAAGCCGCTATCATGGACATCCTGGATTTTCGTATTATGCAAGCAGTGATGACCTACCATTCCCCCCTGCCAGAAATTGACCCCAAGACCGGGCTGTCTAACGAGGCAGCCGTATCGAGCCAAGACCCGCAAATGCTCTTTAATCGGGTGCTGGCTCACTATTTGGCCCAGGCTGATTGCCTGGGCCGAGTGGCAGAATTATTAGGATTGCCCTGGGTAGATTTGCGCCTGCGCTTTGCCCGCCGGGAAGTGCCCGTATTCGTAGGCCCGCAGGACGCCGATGAACTGGCCGGAGACCTGGAAACCCTGATACGGTGGGAAACTGAACATGCGCCATCCGGTTCTTCTCGATAATACCGTATTGACAAACTTCGCTTGGGTAGCGCACCCGGATTTGCTATTCGCTCTATGGCCTGACCAGGCTTGCACGACTCCGGCAGTGTTTTTTATGTAGATACCTCACTGACATCATAAGGCCGCGTTTAGGAATGACTAGACACAGCCATATCATTTGGAGCAGTAAACAAAAAAGAGCGAGGTTATAAGCCTCGCTCTTTCGTTTAAACTATAATGCGCGCGGATGAGCGCACATTCATCAGGAATTATCCTGGTATGTGGACAACTTACCTCCGTCTTTTGGTCTTCGCGATCTGATCCATCGTAGCAAAACCGCCAAACATATCCAACTGCACCGGCTGCTCCACATTTACGGGGAAAGCTTCGGAAACCAGCATGGCAAACTCCAGTTGTGCGAGTTGACCTTGCTGCACTTCCATTTCAGCCGCAATTTTCCGGGGATCCATCGCGATAGCAGCATCGCCTTCAGCGACATTGAAACGAGCTAACACTTCGGGGTCCTGGTGCATCGCACGGACGGCATCGAGCGCCGCGTCAACGAATGCCTGCGACTCTGCAATTGATACAGAATTCGACATATCCAACGCGGCTGCCAAATCAACATTATCGTTGTCAGCATCCAGTTCCTTATTCAGCGCCGCTACCTGGGCGTTTAGCTCCTGGTAACGTTCTTCGTGTTCCCACGGTCGTTGAAGCTCAACCGCGATAGCTTGCTGATCGTTGAGCGAGATGTCCAAACGCTCCCGTGTCGTTTCAAGATCATCGTTCAGTTTTCGCATTTTAGCATCCAGACTCAGCGTGATTCCGGTATCGCTGTCGCCAAAACTGACCAGATACGTTTCGAATCCAACCATGAAGTAAACCAGGATTTCAGCATCTTCAACGGACGAACTCCGTTGCGCCAAACGCGCCTGAAGGGGAATCCCCTTGTACGCACCCACTTCGGGATACGGGTCACTTACACCGGCCCAGAGTTTCGCTAAAAGCCCGGCGCGCAATGAGCGCAGATGCTTTCCAGCTTCTTCCCGATCGGTGCAGGTGATTCGTTCATCCTCAATGGAGGACTTCACGAACTGGATGGAAAAACCATCCGATATGTTCGCATCCCGGATAGCGATTGCCTTCTCGTAAACTGCAATGCGCTCACGGATGAGTTTTTCGGTTGAACGTAAGGTACGCAAGCGCGATTCGGCATACCGGCGAGATGTTTTGAATGCCTCGCGAACCGCATAAAGTCGCATCAACTCGCTTTCAAGCGTGACCTTCTCCATAATCTTGGGATTGCCAGAAGCCAGCGCTTTAATCTCGCCATACGTCAGAGCCGTTTCCGAAATGTCTTCCACTTCGCGGGCGTTCAGGCCAGCATGACCAATCTGGTCAATGAAACCGGCCTTGTTCTCCAGGGTCTGCCAGATGTAACCGTTAAAGCTGCCCTCAAGCACATGCACGAACTGGAACGCGATCGGGTAACGATTGCCAAACCGTTTCATGCGTCCTAACTGCTGGGCGATGTCAGCGGGCCGCCAGGGAGGGGTGACGTGATGAAGTGCAATCAACCGCTCCTGGGCATTCATGCCCGTTCCCATCTTCTCTGTAGAGCCGATGAGTACCCGGATGTTGCCCTTATTTACCGCATCAAACAGCTTCAGACGCGCCGCACTGTTCTTGGCATCATGGATGAAAGCTACATCTGCGGGTTTGACGCCGCGAAGTTTCAGCCGCTCTCGAACCACCCGGTACATATCGGTAGTGAGAACAGCTTCATCAAGCGCCGTGGCTGATTTAGCCTTCGGCTTTGGTGTCGCCAGATCCATGAAGATCAATTGAGCGCCTTTGACCGGCTCGGAAGCGAAATAAATTTCGCTCACAATGCGGCAAAGCTCATCAATCTTTGGCATCGGACTACCTGACTTCGCGGGGATGACCAAACTCAGGTCCAGTGCAGCTTTGCGACCATCATTGGAGATCAAAAGCATGTTATCGTCGCTCTTGTCAACCAGACCGGAACGAATCCGGTCAGCGCGTTCAGCTAATCCCAGCGTGTACTCATGCAGGGATTTTCCGCCGGATGTCAGCACCTTGATCGGGCCGTCACTATACAGTTCAGGCCGTTCAATGCCGCTGTCTTTGTCAATCTTTTTTGTGTCACAGACCTGATACCAGATACGCATCAGTTCCGGCACATTGACAAACTTCCGAAAACGAACATTCATGCGGAAGCCAGCGCCATCGGGAGTCATTTCTAACCCCGGCTCGGCCAAAGCGAATTGATTTGCCCAGGCATCGAAGTGGGTTAGACCCAGGTCTTCGAGTACAGCCATCTGGAAGTATCGCTGCATGGTGAACAGTTCGGCTAATGTGTTTGTAACCGGCGTGCCGGTCAACCCCACAAATTTGCCGCCTTTGTCCAGCACCCAGCGCGACTTGATGAACATATCGAAAGCGCGTTGACTGTCGGAATTACCCAGGCCAGCAATGCGAGACATCTTTGTGGGAAAGAACAGGTTCTTGAAACTGTGGAACTCGTCCACAATCAGCATATCAATGCCGAGTTCTTCCCAGATGATTGTTTTCGCGTTGTCCTTTTTGTGGTCAGCCAGCCGTTCCAGCTTTGCCTCAAAAGTTTTCTTGGCGCGTTCAATATCTTTGATTACGCCAGGAGTTGCCAAAGAGCGTGCCGCAGACTTTAGCTCGTAGAGAAAATCCTCGAGCTTGTCAATCTCGTCCTGAAAATAGCGTTTCAGCGTATCCTCATTTACGGGGATACTTTTGAAGGATGAATAGGGGATCACAATCAAATCCCATTCATTTGTCGCCATCAGAGACAGAAATTTGGGCCGGTTCGTTTTGCTCATGGCTTTGGAGGATGCAATCATCGCGCTGGCGTTAGGATACGCTTGTGCGATTGCGCCTTCCCATTGCCCCACCAGGTGATTGGGAACAACCACCATTGCCTTACGGATCAGGCCGAGGCGTTTGGCCTCCATCGCCGAGACAATTCCCGATAAGGTTTTACCAAGACCGACCTCGTGATCGAGGAGCGTGGCCTGATTCTGTAACGTGCGCCACACCGAATCTTTCTGGTTTTTACGCGGCGTTATGTCGAGGGACAGACCGGGCGTAGTGAGATGATTTCCATCGTAATGACGGATCACCCAACTGTTGAAACGGTAGTTGTACAGATCAGCCAACTGAGCAGATCGGTTGGGGTCATCCCAAACCCATCGCTCCCATTCGGCTTTAATGTCTGCCAACTTTGCTTGCGCGGCGACCGTTTCCTGCTGGTTTTTGTGCCGCTTACCATCTATTTCATCATAGATGACCGGCATTTTGGCGTTTAGACCGAAATCAATCAGGTCCAGCGCGTGGGCGCGCGGCGTACCCCAGCGCCCGGTACTTAGCGCCGATGGGATGCGGTAAGCTTTGTCGGTTTCCACACGCCACCGGGCAAGACCGTCGATGTACCGGGCATTGAAGCCGTCCACCTCAAGCAGATATTCGCAGAAGGCTTCCACGATTTCGGTCGGTATCCATCCAGCGCCAAAGGGGGCGCGGATTGCCTCAGCCGGGATTGGCGTGGGGATTGCCGCTTCAAGCGCAGCAACATTTCGAGCGAAGGCGCTATCAAACTCCGCAGCCGCTTTCGCTGTGTTGAGTTTGTCGCGGATATTGCCCGATAGATAGGCATCTGCGACTTCCCAACCGCCATACGGCAGCGGAAAAATGCTTTCGCCCAGCGCCGTGATCACATCATCCTGCGGTAAACCCGTCAGACTGCCGATGTACTCGATATCGACCTTGCCTTTGTGGTCAAGGCAAACCAGGAGCGCATCCTCAGGCGACAGGTTTTCGGGCAGGGTCATGCTGCGCACGGACGCGTTGATGAAAATCCCGGCTTTCTCTGCCGTTTTCGATAGAGAATCGTAGATTTCCAGCGCCAGTAGGAAGGGGCCTTCTGCTGAATTGCGGATCAAACGCTCGTTGCGGCTGTCGTTGATGAGTCCGTGCTGAAGCACAAAGCGATCATATTGCTCGTTGAGCTTGTCACGCAGCAAAGAAATCTCGTACAGCGAAACATTCCCTAAAACTTCGGAGGCCAGCAAGTGCTTGGCGGTTCCGTAGATTTCGTGGAGTTGTTTCAGTCGCGCGTTTTCTTCGTCTGTTCGAGCGCCCGCCGATGTTACGATAAGCGGGGCGTGAGCAACTTTCTCATCAGCATGATGTTCGTTCTGACGTATGGCAGCGCCTTTGGGCAGGGTGGAGAGCAGGGCATTACGAATGGCTTCACCCAAAGCGATGCCACTCTCTTGCCCTTCGCGGGGTTCGACATTGTACATATCGCCACGATACATCGAACCTGTAGCGAGTTGCTTACCCAGAACCATTTCGGGATGTGCCTGGTAGTATTCGTTTGTTGTAACCGAATACTGACCGTATCCATACTTATTTTGCAATGTGTCTGGGATAGAAACCAACCAACTTGATTCCTCGGCGTTTAGAACAGTGCGCTTTTGTAAAAACAGAATATCCGTAACGACTTCTGTTCCTGCGTTTGCTTTGAATGCAGTATAGGGCAGCCGGACCGCGGCCAGCAAGTCCATTCGCTCCGCCAACCATCGGCGGAAAGCGGTTTCTTTCTTGTCCATTGTGAAGCGGCTGGTGATGAACGCCATAATGCCGCCTGGACGCAGTAACGCGACCGTATTGGCAAAAAAGAAATCATGGATGCTGGATTTGACGAAGCGAGGGAGCTTTTGCGTGCTGAAGCCCACACCATAACTACCAAAGGGGACATTGGATATTGCCAGATCGAATTTTTCGTCAGGCAAATAGGTTTCCTCGTATCCCTGCGCGTAGACATGGCTATTGGGATGGAGCAGCGAAAGCATTCCCGCCGTCAATTGGTCAAGCTCGATCTCGACCCACTCCGCGGAGCGAAGCGTTTCCGGTGCAGCGCTTTTGAAGTGACCTACACCGGCTGACGGATCGAAGATACTCATCATGGGGTTGTTGATACCCAGATGAGTAACGCCTTCCCACATGGCGCCAATCACCGCTACATCGGTGAAATGGGCATTGAGCGCACTTGCCTTAGCTGAAGCAAACTCGCTGTCTGTCAAGAAGGCCGAATCGTTCAGCAATTTATCCAGAATCTGCGCGTCACCCCAACCTACATACAGCGAAAGGGCGGCCTGTTCTTCGGATGTTGCCGGACGATTTTCGGCCTGACATGCCTTCAGAATGCGAATAGCCTCTACGTTCTGCCGGAACTTATCGGCTGGTTTCCCCAGATCAAGGGGGGTTGTTGAGTTGAAAAAGAAATCCATATTTGCCTCCGTTTAGGGAGGACGCAACAATGCCCGGAGAGGGCAGATTGCGCCCTCTTGGGTAAAATTGATATTGGATTGTGTTCCAGGGGGTTATCCCCTTATAAGGGGATTATTACGTTACAGGGTGGTTATTCACCCGCTCAAAAGTCGAATTCCCAACCGTAAAACTTTCTCTTGCGCGGGAGAAAACCGGGAGAAATTCGGTTCTTGGGTGGATGAACAACGGAATCGTGACAACCTGGCGCTTCGGCCAGTTCGATCCTGTCACGAAAGAAGTTTGAGAGAGGGGGGTAAGCCCTCTCTCGATATTACGCCTCCGTCATGCATACGACAGCAACTTGCCATCGGTGTCTTTAGCAAAAAAATATCCGTGATCGTTACCTTCGCAGTCCGAACTCGGAAAGAGGATTTTGCCATCGTCAAGCAGTAATGTAAGCGGCAGATCATTTTGATCCCAGAACATCCAGGCGGCATCGCGGGATGTCATAGTCCGTACTGCCAGGATACGGCGGCCAACCAGGTCGTCTCGTTTTGCATCAATGAACTGCTGCACCATCGTGTCATTCTCCTTCTTGAAGCTGACCTGATACTCGTCATCTGGCAGAGGAAGAACCTCAAACCAGGCGCTGCGATCAACTGCAAGCCAACTGACCAGGGTGCCAATAACATCGACTTTCACAACAACTTGGGAGAGGTGTTTGGGGGCAACATTCATTGATCTGACCCATACATAGCGACAAAGCGCCCATCGACATCCTCAACAACGGCTGTGATGGTATCTTCAGACCACGGCAGAGAAAGAATTCCGCTGATGTTGCTGTAGAGACATTTACCAGTCCATTGTTTCCACTCGGAATTGTTGTAGGCGCTTTTGTACAGTACGCAATTCGCCTCAAGGAATTCTGGGGCAACCTCGTCACTAATGCGCCATCCTGACCAATCGCCCGTTAGCTCACCCTTAACATTGATCGTCACTGTGAGAGGGCCAGAAAAAGGCGTGGGCGTTACGATGATTACTTGGGTGGGAGTTGGATCATCAGGGGCAGGATACTGCGCTGTTGGCGCAGTTTCTGAACCCGTGCAAGCTGCTAGCAACAATGCCAGTAGCGCGAAAAAAAATAGATGGGTGTGTTTCATACGGACCTCCGTTGAAATAGATCGTTGGATTAAACGCAAAAACGCCCTGTGGAAAATCCACAAAGCGTCTTTACTCCGTTGTGCCGGTATACCGGCGTTTATTTGAGCGTCACGCGCTCATCCGGTGAGACGTATGGCTACATCTTGCCGGATCAGGGCATGACAATCTCACTCGTCAACAACTGCTTGTACGATCCTTAATACAAGGTCAACTTGCTTCGGCTCTGCTGTGGCCGCCCATTCCATGAATTTATAAAACTCAGGGTGACTGTTCACTAAATCACTGACTAAAGGTAAATACGGGTTATCAACTTCTGTTTCAACATGGCCCGCCATGTGAAGAATTGTATAAACAGGCAATGTGAAGTATTTCGCTAAAGCTAAACACACTTTTAACCCCGGTTGCCGCCCATCCAAAACAGAAATAAGGGATGGATGGGATATACAAAGTGTTTGTGCGAAATGACGACAAGAAACTTTCTTCCCGTTAAATGTGGGCCAATGTGAATTGACATATTGAACAAGTTTACCGGTCATTTTTTCGCTTCCGTGATGTAACGACGATGACCAGGCCGAGCAGGATTGCAGCAGCCGCCAACCCAACGGGGCTGACAAAAAACTCGACCGCTTCAGCATACTGAGCCGCGATAGTTTCATCGGGGATGGTCGCCTTGACCAGAGCCAATATTGCCGCCAGTAGCAATATAATAACTGCTGATACTGTATATTTCTTACCCATCGAGCGTAACATCCAGCTTTGTTGTGCCATCCTGACGGATTTCGATCCTGGTCAATTGACCATTTAGCGTGCCAGGGGAGAATGTGAGCCAGTATTCCACGCCACCCTCAAACCAATACATCACTCTGTCGGGAGGTTCGATAGCATTTCCTGGGCCGATTTTGGCGGCCACATCATCATAGGTGGTTTGTGGCGTCAAAAAGCTAAAATCATCGGTAGTGGGGCGCTCGTAAAAAATATCGCAATTTGCACCGGTATCTTCGATTGCGCAAGTTAGAAACATCGCATTGGTTAGAAACAGGCTGCCGTACACGAATGGCAGCAGTATTGCAAGAGCAATCCCCGCCTTTCCTTGCCACATTTGACGCTGCCGCCAGCCCAAAACAAGCGCCAGTATCATCAGCCCGAATATAATGGTTCCAGCCGCCAACATGATGAGTGGCCCCAAAAACAGAAGAAAAAAGGCAGCGGCGCTAACTACCGCTGTAAAAGCCAGACCGACTGAGGCGGTCAAGATGCTGCTCCAGGGTTTGAATTTATCCATTGATTTCCTCTTGCCTCGCTCCAAAGATCATCACTGCGCCGGTAGTCATAAACAGCATCGCTACCAGGGCAGAAATGCCCACCAGGACAAACGCGGCCCAATCCGGGTAGCCGAAAAATGTTTCTGTTGGATTGTGGCGTAATTGGGATTTCCACCAGTTGGCCGGTATCATCACAATGAGAAATTGTACCGCACCCATCCAAACCAGGATTTTTCCGATGATTTTGTTTGCCATAAGAGAATAATGCCTTTCGTGCAAAAGTTGTGGGCGAGGAGATAAGTCCTCGCCCGGTAGTTGATTAGAAATCCGATGGAAAACCGATTGTGATAACTGGCTCTCCATGATCCCCTGGACCGACATCTGCCAGTAGCGTCAATGTTCGCTGTTTTAAGCGGGACGCATCTAGTTTCCCTTCGGCCAGGATCATATTGTAGTGTATGCGACTTGCTTCGCTTTGTCGTCCGGCGACAATCGCCATCCAGAGGACATCCCAAAGACGACCATCATACGATTGACCGTAAGATTTCTCGGTGTCGTTGGGTGTGATGGTGGCGTGAAGGTCCTGCGTGATCGCCACGGGGAAGCGGAAACCGGCTTCTTTAGCCATTTCCGAAACATCTACCAGTACGCCATCCTCCAGGGCATCCTCGCGCAGATAGGAAAAAATAATCTCATCAGTGCCAAAAATATCATCTGGTTGGCCTCTCTCAGGCGCTTGCAGTTGCGCAAACTTGGATTTGCAGTCTGCGCAGGTTAGCTCTTGGTCGGTGTATTCCGACCAGCCCGCCGAACGTTTGCCCGGCTCGGTGCCACAAAGAGCTTTCCAGTTGTTGCCTTCCGGGAGCAGATGAACCACGTACCCGGTTCTGTCTGATCCGGTGCGACATTGACCTGCAAGGTGTGTAAAACGGTATCGCCCTTCAGCGATGGCCTTTTGATGTATATCGTTCATCGGGGCCTCCGCTAAAATGGGATCGGTTCAAGTGCGGCTTGGTTTAGCGCCGTTTCAACATCCTGCTCATCCAGTCCCCAGGCTGCCTGATGCAGTATAACCTCATTCAGGCGTGCGTCCGGGGCATCATCCTGGTGAGTTCCGCATACTTCGCATTTCTCAGTGTGTACGGAATGGATGTACAGATACCCATCTGGGCATTCGCAGTCCCAGAACAGGCGGGTAGTGAAGAACCCGCCATTTACAGGGTCATGGTGGAAATCCACAATTTGACTTACCATACTTACCTCCGTTATTCGGCGCTTTCCTGCACTGCACCGAATGGGATAGTCCGATGCAGGCGGGTTTTTGGCCGATTAGCGGCTATGGTGGATGAAATCGCCCTCGATCTCGAACTCCCAATCAATGGATTCACCCTTTAGCAGAGTAAAAATGCGTAGAGCAACGGTTTGCGCCGTTGTCGCGGGTGTGGTTTGCGTCGGGACCATGCCGGGAAGTTCTTCAGCGTTGATGAGTCCAACGCCAATTTCGCCCCCGTTGTCCCAAACCATGTACCAACCACGATGATATTCGACAACACACAAGCCGGGCTGTAACCAGCCGATGAATTTCACGCCTTGCTCTCGCAAGAAACCGAAGATTACCTGCGTAAGCCACACGCCAGTTTCAACGCTTTTTAGTAGGGATTGGGCATTGGTATTTTCACTCATCATTCCCTCCCGGCTTTTCCGGCCAGTAAATGACCCTTCCGGTAATATTGTCGTAGTGGCTGATGAGAACATAGCCCTGTCGAGCATAGTCTTTTTCATAGGATGCCAACAAGGTCTTGGCGTATTCTTCCCCGCGGCCTGTATATCGGTCGGGTTTGTAATACTTCTCCAGTAGCTCTCCTATATTTGCGGCTTGTTCCAGGGTAATAACTTGTTCATTATTCATACTTACCTCCGTTGAAATATAGATTGGATCCGTTAGGGGGAATATACAATCGCCCCGCTGCGATGCCAAATAGTTAGCAGCGCAACGGGAATATTGTTTCAAAAGGTATTGGGTGAGGCGATTAGCCTCACCCAATGAGAAGGAGTGGTTTAGCCGTTATTTTTGGCAGCCTGATTGCTGGCAGCAGTTTCTTCGATTTGCTTGGCAATTTCTCGAACAGTGGTGTGGGGGATGTTGATCGTAGTGGTCATATCATCACCCTAAACGCTGCCGGAGAGCCAGTTTCGCCTTGTACTCTTTGCTAGTGCCAAAGCGAATCACCGAAATAGGAAAAGCCAGACAGAAAATAGTCAGTCCAATACCCAAGATTGCTTCCATTTGATACCTCCATGTATCTCCAAGATTTGTAGGATTGAGAAGCGGTTGGCCTCTCTCTCTGGAGAGAAATGGAGTTCGGGTTTCTCCCCAGAAAGAGAGCGAGGAGCAAGCGGAAAGCCTGCTCCTCACACAAATCTGGAAAGGAGGTATCGGAAGCAATCAAGCGGCGTTACCCCTCCACTTGCGGCCTCGTACCAAAGCACAAGAACACAGGTCGAAGGGCAACAAAAAGGGGTGAGAGAGAGGGGGTTAGCCTCTCTCTCGTGACGCAGGATAAGCGTCAAGGGGAATTCAGATTATTCCTCGACGTAATCGAGGAACTGGAAATCGCTGACAGCAATTTCCCACCAGTCGCGGGTGTTGCC
>CALCSH010000053.1 GCA_937893815.1 uncultured Anaerolineae bacterium
CCTGATTCAAACGCCGCACCCGCCGCTCCTGATCAACTACCAGCAAGGGAATAGGAACGGTATCAAAAACTGTTTGAAGCTCATGAGCATGGCGCTGAAGTTCTTGTTCGGCGAGCTTCAACTCGGTAATATCGTTAATGAAGCCTTCAACAATCATCGGTTGCGAAGGTGCAACCTGGATACTGCGCCCTTTTTCCCAAACCCAGCGTTCTGCACCACTAGCCGTGATCAGGCGAAATACGATCTCGAATGTGCGATTCTCAACAGCCGCCGCCTGTATGCGCTCCCAGACGAATTGTCGATCTTCAGGGTGAATCAATTCCGCAAAGTTGATTCGCATATCGCCAATCAAATCTTCGGAACGGTATCCGGTAAGGGCCAAACATCCTTCACTGACAAAGAGCATGGTCCATTTTGTATTATTTAAACATCGATAGGCCATACCCGGTAAATTGCCCATCAATGTTGAAAGCATGCGCTGGCTCTCTCGCAAGGCCATCTCCGCCCGGGCGCGCTCCTCACGCAAATCTTTTTGGGCCAAAGCTGTCTCGATAAGATGCGGCAACCGTCGAATATGTTGTGGCGATTTGATCACATAATCGGCAGCACCGCGTTTGATCGCCTCGGCGGCGATTTCTTCCGAACCGGTTCCAGTAACAATAATCACCGGCGTGCCCGGCAAGCGCTCTTGAACCGCCTCCAATACTTGCAGCCCAGTAAATCCCAAAATATTAAAATCACTCAACACCAGATCATAATTTCCGGATGGCAGCAGTTGATTGAAATCATCTCGGGAGGCAGCCTCAACCACTTCTACATCATCCCACGCATGGACCAAGGAATCGCGCACCAAAGCCCGGTCAAGCGGATAATCATCGACGTATAAGATGCGCAGGGGCTTTCTAGTCATATCTTAGCTACTTTTCTATGGACGACAATTAATCGTAAGCCAATACTCGCCTATTTTTCGAACAACATCCAGAAATTCATCAAAAACAATAGGTTTCACCAAATAACTATTTGCCCCCAAAGCGTATGACTGACGAATATCTTTTTCCACATTGGACGAAGATAATACAATCATCGGTATCAGTTTTAGGGCGGCATTCGATTTAACTTCGCGCAACACATCATGCCCACTGATTCCAGGCATCTTAAGATCCAATAAAACCAGATCTGGGAGTGGGTGCAATTCACGGTCGGTATATTGATCGTTGCCCAATAAATAATCCAAGGCACTCCTGCCATTTCGGGCCACACGAAGCTCAACCTCGGGTAATTTTAGATGAAACGCGTCCTGCGTCAGGGCGACATCCATCGGATTGTCTTCTACTAATAATACAATGCTCATGCTAGTTCGTTTACTCCAAACCCGGGCATTGCCAGAGTTGTAATTCTGGTAACTACTCCGCCCGCACACACTCCTTCTCGGAGTTTTCTATGCGAAAGCGCCAGTCTGAGCAGTTTTTAATTCTGGCTCTTTGAGACTTTGCGACTATTCTTCTTGAATCTCCAGAGGTAGCTTTATCCAAAATGTACTTCCTTCGTTCTCCGACGAGTCGATGCCAACTTCTCCATTCATCAACACAGCCGCTTTTCGCACCAGCGCCAAACCGATCCCCGTACCGCGCACTTCATCATCGCTGTGGAGGCGTTGGAACATATCAAAGACTTTTTCCTGATATTCGGGCGAGATGCCAACACCATTATCGCGCACCCAAATCATAGCATATTCGGTTTCGATACGATAATCCAACCAGATTTCGGGTGGGAGACCGGGTTTGTGATATTTAATCGCGTTATCGATCAGGTTTAGGAATATTTGATGAATCAGGGTTCGATCCCCATAAATCGGAGGCCACGCAACCGGCAAATGAATAATGGCTTTCGTGGCATGAATTGAACTGTGTAAATTAGTTTGAATATCTCCCAGAATATCCGCGAAATTCAATGGCGCTCGGCGAACTGCCTTGCGTCCCATGCGAGAATAAGTCAGCAAATCCTCGATTAATTTGGCCATTTGTTCCCCCGACTGCACCACATAATCAATATATTTCTGCCCCTCCGGATTCAAATTTTCGCGATGGCGGGAAGCCAAAATTTGAGCAAAGCCATTGATACTACGCAGCGGGGCGCGCAAATCGTGGGAAACAGAATAGGCAAAGGATTCAAGTTCGCGGTTGGCTATCGACAACTGGTTGGCCGCCTCGCTTGCCCTGCGGCTGGCGCGCTGAAAATCACCCATCAAATTGATCATTCCTCGATTCAACTGATCGCTGGTTTCAATTCGCTCTTGTAACTCGCTCGTGCGTTGTTCAATTAACTCTTCGAGATGATCCTGGTACCGCAAGAGCTCATTTTGCGCTTCCTTCAGATCCGTAATATTCCGGCGGATCCCCACCGCGCCAATTACATGATCATCGCTATCACGCATGGGGGAAAGCGATGTTTGGTAATATTCAATCTCACCTTTTGTGGTGGATAGCGACCATTCAAAGATTACCGGGTGTCCCGTCAAGGCTTTTGAATGGGCGATTTCGTGAATAGCGCCTTGTTCACCCAAAATCTCTCGGGGCGTTTTACCGAGATAATGATCTTCAGAAATACTTCCATTCTCAATCAGTTTTCCAAAGACATTTACATGCCGTCCGTCGCAATCCAATGTAAAAATTATATCGTCAATCGAATTGAGCAATGTTCGGAATTTGGCTTCGCTCTCCCTGCGCTGCTGTTCGATATTCCGACGCAAGGTGATATCGCGGACGATGACAAAAAAGAAACGCTCGCCCTTTGAATGAATTTGCGAAATACTTAATTCGACAGGAATACGTCGGCCATCTCGGTGAATATGCAACGTTTCGAAAACAGTATTCCCGTATCGTACAAACTGATTGCATACAATCGACCCGCGTTGTAATCTGAGTTCAGGAACATGCAAATCGGCGATATTCATTTGCAGCAGTTCTTCACGGGTGTATCCCAGCAACCCACACAGGTGCGCATTGACATCGAGCAAATTATCGTTTTCATCAACGATCTCAATTGCATCCGCGGCGTTTTCAAACAAGGCCTGATACCGCGCCTGATTATCGATCAGGTCGATCCGGACATGGCGCTGTTTGATCCCCTCAGCCAGGGTATTGGCAATCGATTGTAGAAAATTTACCTCATAGTCGTCAAACCGTCGCATGGTTTTCGTATGTACGCCAAATACTCCATAGGGCGATTTCTTCTCCCCAACAATTACGCTCATCCCACTGACGACATGATGTTCCTTAAGAATAGACGGCTCAGTGAAACGATCTTCCAGACTGAAGTCATCCACAACTACCGGCTGATCGGTGAGCAACGTATAACCCGCCTGCGAATCATCGCCTATATTCACTCTAGCATGGCCCACCATTCCGTCTTGCCAACCCACGCCAGCTATCAGCAATAAATGATCTCGTCCGCGGGAAAGTTGTAAATATTTGCAATAATCCACCGACAATGCGCGGCTGACAATATGTACCGCTTCATCCAGCAAATCTGGCAACGACACATCAGTCAACGCAAATTGACCAAATCGGGCCAGTATCTCCTGAAGGCGGCCATAGTCGCGCAAATCATCGGTGGCTTCAATCCTTGATGTAATATCAATCAGACTGCCCTCATAGTAGATCACTTTACCGGCTTCATCTACTATCTGATAAGCGCTATCCTGAACCCAAATTATCTCGCCATTTTTACGGAACAATCGAAATTCTCCCTGAGAGAGAAATCCATTTTCTAGTAGTTTTTTACGAAAAAAACGCCGGTCATCCAAATTTACGTACAAGGCATCAACATCGATGGCTAATAGCTCATCCATGCTCTCATGCCCCACCAACGAAAGCATCGCCAGGTTGGCATCGATTAGTTCCCCCTGAGGGGTTGTGCGGTATAACGCGATCGGGATATTCAAAAATAGGTCTTTGTAATCGCGATCGATTTTGGGGTTCGGCATCGTTCGTTCCTCAGGAAATTGACTCAACGCATACGCTACCCGATAAGCAGCATGGCATCCCCAAATGAATAAAAGCGGTACCCTTGTTGCTTGGCAACCGCATAGGCCTTTAACACGCGCTCCCGACCTGCAAATGCGCTAATCATCATCAGCAGTGTGGAACGTGGCAAATGAAAATTCGTTATCATGGCATCGACAATCTGGAAAGAATATCCCGGCAATATGAATAAATCGGTGGGGCCTTCATAGGGCAGGATAATTTCATCGGCTGAAGCATTGCGCGCGGCTGATTCGAGTGTACGCGCGCTGGTGGTGCCCACCGCGATCACGCGTCCTCCGGCGTGGCGCGCCGCTCTCACAGCTTGTGCTGTCTCCACGGGGAGTTGACACCACTCACTATGAATCTGGTGCTGGCGCGGGTCGTCCTCATGCACCGGGGCAAAGGTATCCAGGCCAACATGCAGTGTGACAGTAGCAAAGTTCACTCCCTGCGCCCGCAGGGAATCCATCAACCCGGTTGTGAAATGCAACCCCGCAGTGGGGGCCGCGGCGCTCCCCGGCTCCTGATTGTAGACCGTCTGATAACGTTCCGGGTCTGCTAAATGTTCATGAATATACGGTGGCAGCGGTATGTGCCCAATGGAGTCAAGATAGGCGCTCAACGGTTCATCGAAGCGCACCAGCCGCCGCGGGCCACCGAGATCCGCCAGTACTTCGGCCTGCGGACCCCCTTCCAGTTGCACGCGTCGCCCCGGGCGAAGGCCTTTCCCCCCACCGAGAACTTCCCAAACTTGCGCCGCCTCCCTTCGTAGCAAGAGTAATTCCACGCGCCCTCCGCTGGGGATTTTATGTCCAAAGAGCCGCGCCGCGATCACGCGCGTTTGATTGATGACAAGTAAATCGTTCGGGCGCAGCCACCCACCCACATCACGAAAAATGGCGTGTTCCAACATCGCGTCAGCGCGATGCATCACCAGCAAACGCGAACGATCCCGCGGCTCCACGGGCGTTTGGGCAATAAATTCTTCGGGCAATTCGTAATCAAAATCGCTGGTTTTCATAGAAGTTGTGGCTGCTGGGCTGTGCGCGGCGGTTGCAAACCCAGGTGTTCGTAAGCCGCCGGAGTAGCCATGCGGCCTTGCGATGTGCGCTCTAAAAAGCCCAACTGCATCAGGTAGGGTTCAACCACATCCATAATTGTGTCGGCCTCTTCACTGATCGAGGCAGCGATGGTCGAAAGGCCGACGGGGCCACCGGCATATTTTTCGATGACTGCGCGCAGCACGCGGCGATCCATTTCGTCGAGGCCGCGGTCGTCCACATTTAGCAAATCCAGCGCTTGAGAAGCGATATCACGGGTAATGATGCCATCGGCGCGGACCTGAGCGAAATCGCGCACCCGGCGCAGTAAACGCAAGGCCACGCGCGGCGTGCCACGCGCCCGCATTCCGATGGCTGTAATACCATCGGCTTCCGCAGTCACTTCCAGCTTGGCGGCAGCGCGCGCAATAATTTCCTTCATTGCCGGAAGCTGATAATAATCGAGGCGATAGGTCGCGCCAAAGCGCGCCCGCAACGGCGCTGTGACCAAAGCCAACCGCGTGGTTGCACCTACCACAGTAAAACGTGGCAGTTTCAGGCGCACCGAGCGCGCCGATGGCCCTTTGCCAATCACAATATCCAACGCGTAATCTTCCATCGCCGGATAGAGTACTTCTTCGACCACGCGTCCCAACCGATGTATTTCATCAATGAAAAGAATATCACTGGCGCGCAAATTGGTGAGAATAGCCGCCAAATCACCGGCGCGCTCAATCGCCGGGCCAGCCGTCACTTTGATATTGACACCCATTTCATTCGCTAAAATATGCGCCAGGGTGGTTTTCCCTAACCCGGGTGGGCCATAAAACAGCACATGATCTAGGGATTCGCTGCGCTGCTTGGCCGCCGCGATCAAAATTCGCAGGTTTTCCTTAATGAGGTGCTGCCCAATGAGATCTTCCAGCCCTGTTGGGCGCAACGCATAATCCAGGCGATCGCCCGGCTTCGGTTGGGGATCAATGACACGCTTTTCAGAATCAGTCATGCAAGCTATTATACAATAGTACGTACGCAATCCGGCGAAATATTTCGAGGGTCGCCAAGAATCCTCGTGGTCGTTGTCCAGATGTAGAAGTATACAAAAAGTAAGCTGGGCAGCTCCACGGCCTTTATCCAACGGCGAACGGAAAACCCATCTTTCAGAACTGCTCCGATATACTGGCAACATGGCAGTAAAATAGGATTGCGAAAAACAGCTTCTAACTACCGCAATATTTGATGGATCAAGCACCATTGGAGGATATTATGTCGAATGTTTTTGAATCACAACACCCCCTGGTAGCCCACAAAATCACCCGCATGAGAGACAGCGCCACACTTTCGAAAAAATTTCGCGAATTGGTGCGCGAGGTTTCCGCACTGATGGCCTATGAAGCAACCGCCGATCTGCAAATTGCCCCGCGCGAGGTGCAAACCCCGCTGGCGATTGCTCCGGGCTACGATCTCAAGGAGCCAATTGGCCTGGTTCCGATTCTGCGGGCTGGCCTGGGTATGGTAGAAGGTGTTTGGGAATTGATGCCCAGTGCCGAAGTGTGGCATATCGGCTTGTATCGGGATGAACGCACCCTCAAGCCGGTGGCTTATTACAATAAACTACCGATTGCCCCCACGGTTTCAGTGTGTTTAATTCTGGATCCGATGCTGGCAACCGGCGGGTCGGCGATTGCCACGGTGGATATTCTCAAAAAATGGGGCGTGGGCCGGATTAAATTTGTGGGGATTCTGGCAGCCCCGGAGGGGGTGGCTGCCTTGCAACAGGCACACCCCGATGTTCCGATCCATATCGCCGCCATTGACGATCATCTCAACGAACACGGTTATATTGTCCCCGGTTTGGGCGACGCAGGCGATCGTCAATTTGGAACAGGGTAATCTCATACCACGTCCAACCCAAAAATGCGGCTCAACAGTCGGCGCAGCGCGTATACTGGCACCAAGACGACAAAATGAATCGCCCCGCTGATGCCAAAAACCACCGCCACGGCACGTAGGGCGCCATTGAAGCCCGGTGCCAAATTCATAAGCATCCACGGGCCAGCACCAACGAGTAACGCTAACCCGGAGACCACAATCAACACGAGCACCAATCCTGGCCAGGCCCGTCGGTCTGCCGACGACGGCAACATCGTACTGCTGACGGCCAGAGTCAGATAAAACCAAAGCCAAAAATCAGGTTGAGCAAAGAGCGCTAAAACTGCATCCACCAGAAGAGTGACGGAAAAATCGCCCCACAAAGAGAGCAGCCCCAGGCGCTGGCTCCCGGCATAGGCCACAAATACGCCCCCGGCGAGTAATGGAGCCGCCCCAATGAGGGCATCGCGTAGAAAATCACTGGGGTCTGTCTCGACATAGCCCATCAGCAAGCGCCCATCCCCCAGGGAACGAGGCACTAGCGAAAATTTTCCCGTGCGCACACGCAAGACCTTCGCCATCACAAAATGGGAGAGTTCGTGCAACAGCACACCGGGAAATAATATCAACGAGAACAGCGCGATGGAAATATCCGCCCGGCGCGTGAGCAATAAAAAGACGGCCTGCAATTCCCGGTGCAGCGCTCGCTGAAAAAAGATCAGCGGCAGCAACGCCACCAGAAGCCACGGCAGGCCGTCGAGCGTTTGCCAGAGTTCGGCTACGTTCATGGATGATAGAAAGGCCTGGCAGGTATTATGGGAAAATCGTTTGAAATCGATGGGTCTCTGAGATTTCGCAAGGTAAAGCCCAGATTTGGGAACCTCCACGCAAAGTCTCAAAGAGCCAAATCGATTCTTCCCTTTAGAAACCTGCCAGGTCTATTTATGTACTACGCTTCAGAGGCGGCTTTGGCAATCGCCGCAAACGCGGCGGCCTTAAGGCTGGCTCCGCCCACCAGAGCGCCATCAATATCCGACTGGGCGAAAAATCCAGCCGCGTTCTCCGGTTTCACCGAACCACCATATTGAATCTGAATTCCAGCGGCCACTTCTTCGCCAAATATTTCGGCCAGCGCCGGGCGTACTACATCGCGATGAATAGCGTTGGCATCCTCGGGTGAGGCCGCCAACCCGGTGCCAATCGCCCAGATCGGCTCATAAGCGATCACCAGTTTAGCGCCCTCCTCAGGGCTGAGTCCGTCCAGCCCACCGCGCACTTGGCGAGACACGACTTCAGCCGTCTTACCGGCCTGGTTTTCTTCCAGCGATTCGCCCATACACACAATTGGGGTCAAGCCGTGCGCCAGCGCCGCCTTAACCTTACGGTTGACAGATTCATCGGTCTCGCCAAAAAACTGCCGCCGCTCTGAATGCCCAATAATCACATATTGGCAAATTTCCGCCACCATATCCGGAGAAAGCTCGCCGGTGAATGCACCGCTCTCCTCCCAGTGCATATTTTGCGCGCCGACGCCAATTCCAGAGTCCGTCAGCATTTCGGCCACAACGGGCAAGGTGATACTTGGCGGGCAAACGGCCTGCTCCATATTCCGCAACGGCTCTAAAACCGGCCTTAATTCCGCAATTAATTGACGAGCTTCGGAAATAGTTTTGTTCATCTTCCAGTTTCCAGCCACAAATTTTTTACGCATTGCTCACCTCATCGTAGGGCTGCGCAGGTACACACCTTCACAGCTTGAATGCCGCAAATTCGGTGCATAGAGTATCATCACACCACTTACGGTTAATTATTGACGAAATTTCTGCAGGAAAATTCGCGCTTGTTCGCGCACCCATTCCGGGCTATCTTTTCCTTCGAGCAAATCTTGCCATTGCTGCAAAGCGATTTCTTCTTCGCCGTTAATATAGAGAATTTCCGCTTCCAACAACAGCACTTCCGCTGCATCCGGGAACTCCGCTTTTAGAATAACAATCTTCTCCGCGGCCTTGCCGCGATCGCCAGAATGCAGCAAATTACGTATTCGAGCAACTTCCAGCATGAGGGGGTCAATTGCGTCTTCGCTATCGGCTATATTCTGAATAGCGTCAGCATTCACCGAACCCAAATACAATGCTTGCGCCAAACGCTCATGAACATCATCCCGCTCCTGATCCCCACCCAAACGAATCGCGGTGACATAATAACGCACAGCAAATATGTACAATTGGTGCTTCGCCAGAATATCGGCAGCCTGCAAGTAGATATTGGGGTCTTCCCCGGCCAGTTCAATCACGCGCTGCATCTGAGGTTCAACCAAGGCGTACTTTTTTTCGCGCAGCAAGGCATCTACCAACTCCAACATCAACCAGGGGTCTTCCGGTGATGCATCGACTTCGATTTTTAGCTCTTCGGAGGTCGGCTGTTGGGAATCGACAGCACCAACCAGATTAGCGTATTGAGCTTCAATAACTACGATGATCCATTCGGGCGTGTCTTTCCGACCCAGCAACTCATTGACAATCGGGGAGGCGGCAATAACATTGTTTTCCGCTTGAAAGATTTCAATTTGCAGTAATTTGGCTTCGATGTTATTTGGGAATTCGCGCAGCACGCCAGCCAAAATTTCCTGTGCGGGCTGTGAGGATTCATTGAATAATAGATTGCGCGCTTTTAGCACACGCTCAAAAACCGAGTCTACCGCGGAAACCGCAGGTATCGGCATTGTTTCGGCGGCATTGGGTGCAGAAGCCGCGATATACGCCGCATGGTGAAAATTCTCCATTTCACCGGGCTCCATCCATTCGGCGTGCCGTTCATTCAATCGCAAATAGACATGGGCGGCGTCCATCCACATTTCACTATCCATCAACATGCTTGACGATTTGCGATAGATTTCAAAGTCATCCTGCCCATAGATCAGGGCTTCATTAATCGCCCGGACGGCAAGTGCAATTTCGTCGATTTCCAGATAAGCCGAAGCCAATTCAATATAAGCGTAAGCATTTTGCGGATTTTCCGCCAGGTTTTTCAAAGCGACTTCCACATTTGGCGATAAGGGCTCAGCGGCTGGCGTTTCTTGGGTAATCATTTGAGTAGGCTCGACTTCAGTGGAATTCAAACGGTTTTTAAGCACCGCCACAGCTACAAGACAGAGGAAAACCATCACCAGACCCGCGCCCAGGAAGCGCCAGACATGTTGTTTGCGCGGGGATTTATTTTTGGGGGCAGGGCGGCGGGCTTCGCTCCTCTGGGGTGGGGCTTCATCCGGAAGGGAGAGAGTCGCCACCGGGGTTGGCTCTGCTTGAATAGCTCCGGCCTCTGAGGCAGATTCGTCTTCGGGGCGAATTACAACTCGCGGCCTCGCCAACGAATCCGGCCCTACTTGCTGGGTAGCCCGATGAAACGCTACCAGCAAAGCATCGATCGACTCATATCGATCGGCACGATCTTTTGCCAGAGTTTTTAGCAATAAGCGCTCAATCGGCTCCGGCACATCCTTGCGAATGGTACGCGGCAGCGGCAACGGAGTATAAATATGATCATGAATAATAGAAAAGGGAGTATCAGCACTGAAGGGCACCCGCCCAACAATCAGCTCGTAAAGCATCACCCCAAAAGAGTAGATGTCGGTTCCATTATCGAGTTCGCTAGCCCCCATGGCTTGTTCCGGGGAGATATACTGTGGTGTGCCGAGCATCATATCGCCCGAAAGGGTAGATTCGCCCGCCTGGGCAATACGCGCCAGTCCAAAATCAGCCAGATATATGCGCCCATCTTCAGCCAGCAGAACATTGGAGGGTTTAATATCCCGGTGCAAAATGCCTTGCTGGTGAGCGTAGGCCAGGCCGCTGCCAACCGTATCGACAATTTCGCGAATCTCTGCGTCCTTGATTCCCTGACGCGTCAGCCGCGCTTTGAGGGTTTCGCCCTCAATGAATTTCATCACCAGATAAGGACGGCCTTCGTATTCAGCGAAATCGTAAATGGGGACAATATTGGGATGTTCTAAACGAGCAACTACCTGGGCCTCGCGCTCAAAACGAGCCAGGAAATTCGGGTCTTCCATGAAGGCCGGGTGCAACGCCTTAATCGCGACATAGCGATCCAGGCGAGCATGGTAGGCTTTGTAAACAGTTGCCATACCACCCTGACCCAATTTTTCAATCAATTGATACGGGCCAACATTTTCCCCAACAACAAATGGCATCGAAAAACTCTCCTGCGACAAATAGGTTGAAGAATACTGTACTTTTTTAAAAAGGTTCGTTTCCGCTTTCTTCCGCGCACCCGGTTATGGGCAAATCTTATCATAGAAAATACGGAGACACAGCGTTGGAAGAACCGGGCTTTCAAAGATCTTCCGTATCGCTGTGTCTCCGTGTCAAACGTTGGCGCTGACGGCTCAACCTCGCGCTAATTTCTTCGGAATACTCTTTGCAATGGTGACTCCACTGCAAAAAGACATTTTCACCGCAGAGTGCGCAGAGGACGCCGAGATTTTTTGCCGATTTCGCAGAAAAATGGCTTCTTTTTTACCGACTTCGCACTTTTAAAACTCTGCGCTCTCCGCGTTCTCGGCGGTGAAGGTGTTTTCAGTAGAGTCAATGGTGATAGCCTGCGCAGTCATGAATGGAGCATAACGGACAAGCAAACCCTGATGAATTTATCGATCATCCAACGCGGCCAGACCGGGAAGTTCATCGCCCTCGAGCATTTGCAGCGAAGCGCCGCCACCCGTAGAAACATGCGTCACCTGATCCGCCAAACCAGACTGATTGATAGCCGCCACCGAGTCACCCCCGCCAATGATGGTCAGCGCACTACTTTTAGCAACTGCCTGGGCTAGCGCAAAGGTGCCTTTGGCAAAATTTGGGAATTCGAACACGCCCATCGGGCCATTCCAAACCACTGTGCCGGCAGACGCCACCACTTTTCCATATCCGGCAATTGTTTCCGGGCCAACATCGAGAATGCGCCACCCATCGGGAATCGCGTCCATGCCCATGGTTTTACTCTCCGCTTCAGCGTCGAAGGCGTTGGCAATCACAACATCAATCGGCAGACGTAGCTGGTCACCCGCCTTGTCGAGCAGCTCACGTGCCACATCCAGAGCAGTCTCCTCAACGAGTGAGTCACCCATCGGATACCCCTCCGCCCTAAAAAAGGTGTTCGCCATCCCGCCGCCGATCAGGATGGCATCGGCCTTGGTGAGAAGATTGCGGATTACGCCAATCTTATCGCTGACTTTAGCGCCACCCAAAATGGCCACAAATGGACGCTTTGGATCCGCGATCGCCTGACCGAGATATTGGATCTCTTTCTCCAGCAATAATCCGGCAATCGCGGGGAGATAATCGGCAACGCCAACATTGGAGGCATGGGCGCGGTGTGCGGTGCCAAAAGCATCATTGACGAATACATCGGCGAGCGAGGCGAATTGTCGGGCTATTTCCGGGTCGTTCTTCTTTTCACCAGCGTGAAAACGAGTATTTTCCAGCACAAGGATTTCCCCGGCCTGCAAAGCAGCGGCGGCGGTTTCAGCCATAGGGCCAATACAATCTTCCGCAAAGCTCACTGGCGCATCAATGAGCGTATCCAGGTATTCTGCCACGGGGCGCAGCGAAAACTGGACATCAACACCCTTGGGGCGTCCGAGATGAGAACACAAAACCAGCGAGGCTCCCTGAGCCAGCAAATACTCCAGTGTAGGCAGTGCCGCACGAATACGGGTATCATCACCAACCCGACCAGCATCCAGCGGAACGTTAAAATCAACCCGCACAAGGACGCGCTTATTGGAAAAATCATAATCTTTGAGTGTCTTTTTTTCGAACATCGCAGACTCCATAATGGATTATCGCACGCACACTTATCTTGCAACGCTATATGTTGGGTCTTTAGGAAGGGCCGTGAGAAACCCCAGATTTAGGGGTATAGGGCGTGCGGAGCACGCCCTATACCCCTAAATCTGGACTACTACCACGGGGATTCCCAGAGACCCTATATGTTTTTCAATCTCACCCCAGACGCATGAAGGCACAAAGAATTTCATCATCTTTGTGCCTTCATGAATTTCTCAGTATTAGAGTGATTTCGCCATTTTGACCGCTAAATCGACTGTGCGGCAAGAATAACCCCATTCATTATCGTACCAGGAAACAACCTTGAGCATTTTGTCGCCCATCATCTTGGTTAGCCCGGCATCGACGATGGACGAGCGGCTATCGCCTTTGAAATCCATCGAAACCAGCGGTTTTATCTCGAAACCAAGAATGCCCTTGAGCGCGCCTTCAGAGGCTTCTTTTAGTGCGGCGTTAACATCTTCGGCTGTGGTTGATTTTTCTAGTTGAACGACCGCATCGACAATTGAAACGGTAGGCGTTGGCACACGGATGGCATAGCCATCGAATTTACCCTTGAGGTCCGGGATAACCAGCGCAATCGCTTTGGCGGCACCTGTTGTGGTCGGAATCATATTGACGGCAGCTGCACGGGCGCGGCGCAAATCTTTATGAGCCAGATCAAGGATTTTCTGATCATTGGTATAGGCATGGATGGTGGTCATCAGACCAGCGGCAATGCCAAAATGATCATGGATCACCTTCATAGGTGGCGCCAAACAGTTGGTGGTGCAGGAAGCATTCGATACCACGTGATGTTCCGCACTGTTATACCATTCATCATTGACACCCAGCACTATGGTCAGGTCTTCGCCTTTCGCCGGGGCTGAAATAATCACCTTTTTTGCACCACCCTTGGTAATATGGCTTTGGGGGCCGGGTTCGTTGGAAGTATCCCGAAAGACGCCTGTCGCTTCGATAACAATCTCCACACCGAGGTCGGCCCAGGGCAACTTGCCCGGATCACGTTCCGAGAAAACCTTGATGGTCTTGCCGTCCACCACCAGATTGCCATCTACAACTTCCACTTCGGACTCAAAAATGCCATAGTTGGAGTCGTATTTGAACAAATGTGCGTTTGTCTCTGTGGGGAACAGATCATTGATCGCCACCACTTCAAGCACGCCCTTTTGCTGCTCTACTGCAGCACGGAGTACCTGACGGCCTATGCGGCCAAAGCCATTAATTCCTATTTTTGTTGTCATAGTATTCCTCCAGAAAATTATTTTTGCAACTACGAAGCGCTTGCGTGCCTTGGCTAGAATCTGCAAAAACTGCGTAATTACATTAGTTTATTGATTTGTAGCTGCTCAGACAAACGCCTTCGCAGAGAAAAGCCGAAAAAATGGGTATGCGTGGGGGTTGCGTCTCCACGCATACCCATTTTATTCGGCTTCCTTTGGTTCGAGGTTGAGCAGTTACATTCCTTCTAGAAAAAACTCCGCGAAAA
>CALCSH010000054.1 GCA_937893815.1 uncultured Anaerolineae bacterium
AGCGAAAAAACAAAAACCCCGACCTCAGTAGAGGTCGGGGTTTTTGTTTTAGGCACAACCGTTTTACTTTGAGAGCGCGGCTTCGATAGCAGCTTGGAAATCGGCAAAGGGCAAATTGCCAACCACCAGTTCCCCGTTAACAAGGAAACTGGGTGTTGAGTTGATTCCCGCTTGCATGGCATCCAGTTGATCTTGCTGAACCCGGTCACTATAGGTATTGGAATCATAGCAATTTGTGAAGGCATCCATATCCAGCTTGACTGCTTCCGCAAAAGCTGAGACGTACTTATCCAGGGGAGTATTAGCTGCCGAATAGATGGCGTATTGATTGGCGAAAATATAATCGTGATATTCCCAATATTTGTTCTGATCTGCCGCGCAATAGGCCGCTTCTGTCAATTTTTGGGAAATTTCAGAGCCTAACAAACCGCCCACGCTGTGTGAAACAAAATAGACCTCTCCCGAAGCGACATAGCTTGATGCGATTTCACGCCCGGTTCCTTCTGAGAAATTGGCGCAATGCCCGCAGCCAAAATCAGAGTATTCATGAATCACAACCGGCGCATTGGGATCTCCCATGGCGTTTCCATCAGGCATTGAACGCACAACGAAATCTGGGTGGATGATTTCAGTAAGCGGTGTCATAGCCAAACGGATCGTTGGCAGCATTAATAAAGCCGCCAGAATTAGCACCACCCCACTAATTACCATAATCTTCGTCGTGCGCTGTTGTTTTTGGCGCTGACGGCGGCGTTCTTGAATTGTTTGACGGGTTTGCATAGACAACTACCTCCACAGTATTGCACTGTTCTGATTGGCCGGGATCAGGAAGACTATTAATTCTTTTCCTGTAGACATTATTTCGGGAAAAAGGACATTTTGCCACGACCAGCACGGCTTGTCCAGAAAAAAGCCAAGAAACCGCTTAAATTCTAAGCGGTTTCTCATATCTATGATAAAAAGTGGAAGAATGGATTGTCGCGCGGTCACATTGTGATCAGTTCTGGAAAACGCGCCATCAGATACGCAGCACTCAATGCCAACAAATTCGTGGACATATGCATGACGATGCCTGGCCAGATGGAGCCGCTATATTGATACAAATATGCAAAGATCATTCCCATCACAAAAATGCCGAGAATGGCAAGCGGCTGAATATGAATCAGGGCAAACAAGCCCGAAGAAAAAATGGCGGCCTTGACCCATCCATAGCGCGCTTTAAATCCGGCAAAGATAAACCCTCTAAAAATGATTTCTTCAACGATCGGCGCAATCAGCACCCCCGCCAAAAAAATCATCCAGGGGGAAGTTGTTTCTGCAAAAATGGGCGCAAAGTCGGGCTGAGCACGAACGTCAAACAGTGCCAAGAAGAGACTGTACACCAGATTGAATCCCCAGGATAAGATCATCAACCCGCAGCCGAGGCCCAATGCCACTGGGGTAAATTTCCGCAGGCCCAACATTCGCCAAGAGGCACCATATTTTCGCACCGCCAACCACCAGACGGGCAACATTAATAGCAATTCGCTGCCCACCAGAATCAAACTCATATCCAGTTTGGGTAGGAAATAAATTCCTACGATCAGCCCCAACATGACAAAAAATAACAAGCCGGCACCAATCCAGGTATCACGCGCGCTCCAGGGAATCGAAACTGCTTCTGTATTTTGTGGGTCCGTTTCTACGCTGATCAAGCGGCCGCTCCGGAATGCTGGTTAAGCCAATCAATCATCACGGCAATTACCTGATCTTTCTCTGGCTCGTTATGAATTTCATGATAAAGGCCATCCCAAATCTTGAGGGTGCATTGTTCTCCAGCCGCAGCGGCGAACTCCCTGCTGGCTTGCACAGATGTGAGGCGATCGTCCGCACCGTGCATCAGCAGCAATGGGCAAGAAAATTCCGCGGCGTGGACCAATGCCGACAAACCAGCATCAAAAAAGCTGGTGAACAAGCGCGCCGATACCTTATCATGAACCAACGGGTCGTTTTCATAGGCGCGAACAATCTCGGGATCTCGGCTGAGAGCCGCAGTTTCCAGGCCGCTGGCTTGGGTAAAATCGGGCTTAATTTTATCCATCAAACGCCCCAGGAAAACCTTCACCGCGGGTGGCTCAAAAGCCAATCGCAGAGACGGCGCTGTCGCAATCACACCTGTGATCGACGGGTTGCGTTGTAAGACCAAATTTAATACCAGCCCGCCGCCTAAACTGTGTCCATATAAAAAGATTGGCGACTCAGGAAAACGCCGCGCAGCGTCTTTCAGCAGAAGTTCGGCGTCATCCAAGAGCATATCATACGAATTTACGTGCCCGCGTGCTCCAGGCGTTTTCCCATGTCCGCGCTGATCGTAACTCATCACGGCATACCCGGCCTGATTAAAGGCCACGGCCACATGCGTATAGCGCGAACTATGCTCACCCAGGCCGTGCAACAAACACACCACCCCGCGCATCTCACCAGCGGGTCGCCAATATTGAGCGTACAGGTTGCGCCCTTTGGCAGCTAGAATATACTCGAAATATGTTTCCATGATTCTCCCTTCCATCCAATGATGTTGTTATATCGCTTCCTATTGTACTGATGAATTCTCATATCCCGATCCAGCGTATGTACAGAAATCGCGCCACCGGCTTTATTCATTCGCTAGGCAAGTATCTCAAATGCGATACGAGCAAACCACGCAGAAGGGAATAGCAACATCGCCAGGTGCATTGCTCTGCCCCAACTTTTCGAGACCACCATTCGTTCCCACACAGAACGTCCAATGCGGTTGAGCGCACCTCGGGCTGAGCCGTTCTCATCGCGCCATGCAAAAACTCCAAACTCTACGGCATTGATTCTCTTATTTGTGCTGGAAATGATTGAAATCTCCGCTGTGTTGAAGATCATGCGCAAGCCGTGTACGCCTATTTCATTTTCGATGGCCGCAAAAAAATGCCGCAAATACCGTTTGGGTATTTCATGATTGGCGCGTGGCATACTCAAGCGATTGGATCGTCGACTTCAAACTGGCAATAATCATCCCCCATCGCGATACAAGCCGTTTCGCGGATGATGAAATCATCGCCGGTTGCCCATTTTATCGCTTCGCTCAATGAGCCGATATACAGATGGCAGATCGGTTTCTCACTCGTGCGTCCGTTACAAATGGCACAGGTACGTTCAACAAAAATGATCTTGCCATTTTTTTCACCTGCCCAGGCCTCAACCTGCGGATTACTCTTTTTCAGCGCATCGACCATACTATTGAGCACGAATTTAATGCGCTGTTTTTTGGGCAGAGCTTTGAGAGCAATGCCTGCAAAACCCATCAATGCCGATTGTTCGCTAACCGCATACTGAAATGAAGCCCGCCCAATGCGTTTGAGAATTCCACGCCCGCCGCGGCCATAAAATTCTTCTACAGCTTCGTTGAAACGCGCATATTGCGAAGCCTCGATGCCGGGTTCCAAATTATCGGGCGGGAAATTTCCGACAAAGCGCTCCAAACCGGAGGCGCTCAGCACAGCATTCAGACCATTTTCGCCCATCACTTCCTGGGCAGCCACTAACGCTTGCCGTACCAGAGCATTGACGATTACCGCGTTCTCTCGTGCGATCATATTTCCTCCGTGGATATAGAATTAGCTCGGAGTGCGAACCCCAACCTGAAAGGAATCCGCGCTATCAGGAGCCGTTTCAGTTGGAGCGTTCATAAATCGGATACACTTCTCCGGTCGGTTGAAATCCAGCTTTATCATACAGCGATAATGAAGCTTGATTATTTTTCTGGGTGTTTACGGTCACCTGATTGATGCCACGTTGGCGAAGATTCTTCAGAATATCTTGCAACAAATGATAGCCAACGCCAATGCGCTGCGCCTCGGGATGCACTGCCAAACGAGCCAGGTGGCCGCTACCGCCATTCACTGTACTGATCTGGTATGCAACAATACCGGAGCGGTTTTCAGCAATTGTGGAGAGTGATGCCTCCTGAAATGCAATTTTCAACAGATCAATCGAGTGCTGCCAAACAGGGCTAAAGGCTTGAACATCCAGATGATGAACTGCCTCGAGATCATCATAACTCATGGGCCGAATACAATAATCGGGCTGACATGGTTTGGTTTTGAGGGATTGCCCGCTATCACACCATTTGAGCATCATCACATCATGTGTGTGATCAAAATGGCTGACATCCAGAATGCGGCGGAACCAGCTCTGGAGCGGGAGCGCTGCCACGGGAGTACGGCCTGCCATCAGGCGTTGGGCAACTGGCCACAATGTCTCCCAGGCCTCATCCAGGTCCATTGCGATTGAAACAGCAAACAAGCGTATCCAGGTTAATTCTGGGATATCGGGCGGGCATGCCAATGCCGCCATAATCTGTCCATCGCGTTCCGCCACTAAAAACGGTTCTGCGCCTAACCAGTCAAGCGGTGAGCGCCAATCGAGGTGCCGGTGTACATAGGGGCTAAAATGAATTAGTGTAGCCAATTTCCGTCGATCGTCTTCTGTGGCCGATCGAACGGTTAAGTCTGCGCGCAGCGTTGCCGGGTATGTCATCATCATACTGCAACAACCTTGGGTTATCGATTCATCAGTTTGGCAGGCACATGAAGCAAACGCTGCAACAAATGATGCTTCATCTTTGGCTTCTTTAGGCCATCAACTCCCGCTTGCATGGTTGCCAACGCTTGCAGAGACTGGCCAGTTTTTAGCTGCAAAGCGGAGAGTGATTTCATCACGTCCATGCGAAGTTCATCAGCATTAACTTTCTTCAGCAATTCGGCCGAGGCTTCGTACGCTTGAAGCGCTGCATTATACTCTTTGAGCGCCTCAAGCGCTGCTGCCTGGTTGCCATAGGCCATCGCCTGACGAAGTTCATCATGTTGGCTGGCAAAAATTTCAGCCGTCCCAGTGACCGCTTTCAGCGCAGCCTGTGCTCGTCCAGCTTGTAAAAAAGCAACGCTGCGGTTATTCGCCATTTCGGCGGCATTGAGATGATCTTCTTTCAGGTGGAAGCCGTTTTCTGCAGCAGCAAAAATATTGGCGGCGATCAAAAACTCGCCACGCTGATAATGCTCCCCGGCTTCGACAGCTAGATCTTGTGGTGTTTTGGTTTCTACAGAATTTTCCATACCCATATTATATTCAGCTTGTCAGGAAACGCAGTTACTTTGTTTTGTAACTGCTCAGCCTCGAACATAAAGAGGCCGAAAAAGGGGTGTGCGTGGGGGGGGCTGCGCCCCCCCCCACGCACACCCCTTTTTCGGAATTCTCTCTGCCAAGGCGTTACCCTGAGCAGTTGCTTTACTTGTACTATAAGGTGATATCCAATAAACCTTCAGCCACCGCTCGCAGGTGGTCGGCAGACATTTCACTGAGCTTCATGGCCAACTCCAGGTACGGAGTGTTGACCGGCTTCGCAATAAAGCTTTGTAATTCGGGCGATAACGTTAAATACTGCTGGATATTCTGCTGCTCAAAGGACCATCTCCCGGCAGGGCCAGTTTGATCTCGAAAATCATCCATTGAGAGTGAGTAAATCCGTACGAGTAGTTCCAACTCGGGGAGGGGGATTGGGCGTTCCCCATGCTCATAGGCGCGTAAAACCCCGGTAGTGATTCCCAACGCCTCGCATATCTCTGACTTCGGGATTTCGGCTTCGAGGCGAGCCATGCGCAGCTTGGCCGCAATAATCCGCTGGCGGATAGTAATCGCCGAATGAATACCTGATGCGTCGAAAGTTTTTTGGCTGGTGAGTGCTTCTGCATCCCAGAAAGTATTCAGGGGCACTTCCAGAAAAAAGGCTATACTTTCGAGTTCCGGCAATGAAGGGGAGTTTTCGCCACGCTCAAAGGTGCCAATACGATGGCCTGTCACGCCAACGGCTTCAGCGCACTCTTTCATGGTTCTCCCAGCGGAAAGTCGCGCATCAAGTAGCAGAACACCAATTTTTTTTGCTCGTATCTTGAGTGCTAATGGTACAGCCATAGTACTAACTCCAGTCGGGATTCGGATATTTGCACCGGAGGCAATTTATCGTCTGCGGCGGCGGGCGGTTTGCACAGTAGATAGCATATCGGTGGAGCCTGCGCCAAAGGTTTGCGGAGTCAATTTAAACCCCGCAGTCTCAAGGCGTTCGCTGAATAAGGGACGAATTCCTGTAGGTTTGAGATCGCCGAGAATTTTATCGTTTTCATCGACACCAGTTTGTTCAAATTTAAAGATGTCGGTCATCACAACCGTATTACCTTCCATTCCAGCGACTTCGGTAATATAGGTCACTTTGCGAGATCCATCCCTCAGGCGTGATTGTTGAACAATCAGATCAACGGCGGAGGCAATTTGCTCACGGATAACGTTCAGTGGCATGTCGAGTCCAGACATCAGACCCATAGTTTCCAATCGGGAGAGCGCATCGCGTGGTGTGTTGGCGTGCAATGTGGTTAGCGAACCATCGTGTCCCGTATTCATTGCTTGCAACATGTCGAGGGCTTCTCCACCGCGCACCTCACCCACAATAATCCGATCCGGGCGCATTCGCAAGGAATTTTTTACCAAATCCCGAATACTAACAGCGCCTAACCCATCGATATTGGGTGATTTCGTTTCCATGCGCACGATATGATCTTGATGCAAGCTAAGTTCTGCAGCGTCTTCAATGGTTACGATACGCTCATCTGAGGGAATACAACTGGAAAGAATATTTAATAAGGTGGTTTTGCCAGATCCCGTTCCTCCAGAAATGACAATATTTAATCGCCCCACAACACAAGCCCGTAAAAAATCGGCCATGGGTTGGGTAATCGAGCCAAATGCGATCAATTGATCAACAGTGAGCTTGTCTTTGGAGAATTTACGAATAGTAATCGTCGGGCCATCAATCGCCACTGGGGGAATCACTGCGTTAACACGCGAACCATCGGGCAAACGCGCATCAACCGTCGGCGAATCGGCGTCTATTCGGCGTCCCAATGGGAGAATAATTTTATCGATCACCTTTAAAACATGGTTATCATTATCAAAGGTCACATTAGTTTTAATCAATTTGCCTTTCTTTTCGACATAGACATCATAAGGGCCGTTAACCATTACTTCAGAAACTTGTTCGTCATCCAATAGCGGTTGAATTGGCCCAAACCCAAATAGATCATCCAGAACATCGCGAAACAACTGAGCGCGCAGAGTTTCCGCCAAATTCAAATTGGTGCGCTGATAGGCAGATTGGAGAATTTGCATCGCCGCTTGCTGGCGGTTTTTCGCGGAGGGAGAATTCGTCTCAAAAGCTTGCGAAACACTTGAAACCAGATAGCTTTTTACTTTCTCCAAATCGACGCTCGGTGAACGATTCGGCTGTTTCTGCATGGTCGATGTCATTATCAGCGACTACCCTTCATCCGAACCAGAATTTTGATCCACCGGGCTGAGCCATACCACATGGTCCAAATTGATGGTAAGGAACTCGGATTTGAATATTTCTTCACCGCGAGCGTTATAGATGGCGGCGTCGGTAACGGCAATAAAACGCTCCGCTTTGTTCAGTTCATCCTTCAGGCGCTGATCGGGGCGCACATGCACATCACCAACTACACGGACGGTTAATGTTTGAACTATCGTTCGCATGACTTCTTTCGAAATCACGTCAGTAAAATATTTACCTTTATAATCGACATGCATGGTCATAGAATTATTCTCCTACAAGTATCTCCGTGCCGGACATCACTGGAACGATGTCAATTTTGCAGACAAGGCCTCAAATTAAAAGCTGCTGCCTTAGTTTTTTGCGCCGCTATCTGAGTATGGCATAGTGTACCCCAAACCCTGACGGGTCACAATATACTGCGGGTTCTTGGGCTCATCTTCGAGTTTTTGCCGCAGCCGTGAAATGCTTACCCAAAGTACCTCTTTATCCTCACGATAGGCTTCACCCCACACGTTTTCAAGCAAAGATTCCGACGATAAGATACGTCCCTGATTATGTACAAACTGCAACAATAGGCGGTATTCCGTGGCCGAGAGTAACACTTCATTTTCACCAAGGAAAACTTCGGCTCTGGCAAAATCTACGCGCAATTCGCCAAATGTAAATACTGCTGTTTTGAAAGCGTTATCCGAAAATTCGGCCCTGCGCAACACCGCTCGGACCCGCGCCAAAAGCTCGGTGACAGAATAGGGCTTGACGATATAATCATCCGCCCCAACATCCAGGCCGCGCACCCGATCACGCTCATCGCCGCGCGCCGTCACCATAATAATCGGTACATTCGAAAATTTGCGAATCCGCTCACAGGCTGTTAATCCATCCAAAACAGGCATCATCACATCGAGTAGTACCAAATCCGGCTGCTGTTCATCCACAATACTCACAGCGTCCTGCCCATTATCTGCAGTCAAAACAGAATAACCGGCACTCACCAGATTAGCTTCCATTAACCGTACATAGCGGGGCTCATCATCAACAACAAGAATTTGTACGTTCATAAATCTCCTCTCCTACAGTTGGGAATTGCGATCTCGGGGCAGCAATACATGAAATATCGCGCCTTCGCCAATACCAGATTCGGCGAATATCTCTCCCCGATGTGCATGAATAATTTCTCGGCAAATGAATAAACCCAACCCTGAACCAGATGCGCGTTCAGCATGCCTCGGAAGTCTGTAAAATCGTTTGAAAATATCATCCAGATGCTCATCCGGGATGCCAGGACCGTGATCTTGAATGCTGATATGTGCGTGTGTTTCTTGCCAGGTCAATTTGATCGTCACCACTGATTCGGGCGCATATTTGGCAGCATTATTGACCAAATTATCAAAGACCTGTGCAAGCCGGGCCGAATCGGCCCAGACTGTATTTGGCGATGTTTCAATTTCGGTATCGATACGAATCGGCAATTCTCGGGCCTGCATTCGGTGAGCAAAATCTTGCAGCATAGCAGCTAATTGTACTGCCTGAAACTCCATTGGCAATGTTCCCGCCTGAAGGCGGGATGAATCGAGCATATTGTCGATTATTTCTGTCAGGCGATCGGTTTCTTCATCAATAATTATTAGAAATTCCCGGCGGTTTTTGGCATCCCAATCTGTATCTTGCCGTAAAAGTGTAGTTGCATACCCTTTGATGAATCCCAACGGAGAGCGTAATTCATGCGATACGTTTGCAACAAAATGCTCCTGGAGTCGGTCGAGCTGACGTTCTGCCTCCAGAGTG
>CALCSH010000055.1 GCA_937893815.1 uncultured Anaerolineae bacterium
AGGGGTACATTTTTCTCGAAATGAATTTTCTCATCGAAGATGAAGCGGCTGTCGCTGGAGCCATATTCCATGGTCAGGTTTTGCAGCGGGCACTCGCCACCCTTATCGCAGATGGGGCAGTCGAGCGGGTGCGATGTCAGTAAGAATTCAACAATATCTTCGCGGCCCTGCTGCACTTTGTCGCTCAGTCCGTCCACGACCATACCTTCCGAAACGGGGACGGTGCAGGCGGTTTCGAGTTTCCAGCCAAATTGAATTTTTGGGCTGCCGTCTTCTTCGAGAACGGCTTCGCCGGTTGCACGGTCAAATACCGGGCGGCCAATATCCACCAGACACATACGGCACATGCCCACCGGTTCCATCTTGGGATGATAGCAAAAGACCGGGATATCGATACCGGCTTTCTTGGCAGCATCTACCACTAAAGTGCCATCCGGGACTGTGATTTGCTGGCCGTCAATGGTTAGGGTAATTTCTTTGGTCATAAGTTCACCTTCGCCTCAAAGTCTTGCGGGAAGCGTTCAACGCCCGAAACGACGGCTTGCAAGGAGAACTCGCCCAGCGCGCACAGGCATTTATTCTGTATCTGGTAGGCAACCTTTGTCAACAATTCAACATCAAAACTGCTGCCTTCGCCGTGATGAATGCGCTCGATAATATGGCTCATCCAGTAGTTGCCTTCACGACAGGGCGTGCATTTACCGCACGATTCATGCTTGAAGAAGTGGATGGTTTTGTTGAGAACCCAGTCGATGCTAAAACTATCGTCAATCACAATCACCGAGGCCGAGCCTAAATCGGCTTTGAGCGTGCGAACCGAGGCGTAGTCCATGGGCGTATCGAGGGCTTCATCGGTGGCAACGATCATCGCCGAGGAGGCTCCCGCCGCCATAATGGCCTTGATTTTGTTGCCGTTGGCGATTCCACCGCCGTGTTCGTAGATCAACTCACGGAAGGTTGTCCCGAAGGGCAACTCGTAATTGCCGGGCTTGTTGACACAACCGGAAAGGCTGAAAATTTTCACCCCGGCGGTATCTTCGGTGCCCATCGATTTGTACCAATCAGCGCCTTTGGTGATAATCAGCGGCACATTGGTGAGGGTTTCTACATTGTTGACCACAGTCGGCTTGCCGTACAGACCAAACGACGGTGGGAAGGGCGGACGCAAACGCGGCTGGCCGCGCTTGCCTTCCAGCGATTCGAGCAGCGCAGTTTCTTCACCGCAGATATAAGCCCCCGCGCCCAGGTGGGTGTAGATGCGCAGGCTATAATCGCTGCCAAAGAGATTGTCGCCTAGCAGCCCGGCGGCTTCCATCTCGGCGATTTTCTCATCGAGATAGTGCGCCACCTGCCAGAACTCGCCGCGGCAATACACATAGGCGGTGTTTGCCCCGACCGCATAGGATGAAATCGCCACACCCTCCAAAAACTGGAAGGGGTTGCTTTCCATAATCTCGCGGTCTTTGAAGGTGCCGGGTTCCGATTCGTCGGCGTTGGCGACAACATAATGCGGCCAGTTTTTGTTATCCATAAACGACCACTTTACCCCGGTGGGGAAGCCCGCACCGCCGCGGCCACGCAGCCCGGAGGCCTTGACCACATCGGTTACTTCTTCGGGTTTCATCGCCGTGACAACTTTCTTGAAGGCTTCAAAGCCGCCGTTTTTCTTGTAAACATCGAGTTGATTAATCTCGGGGATGTCGCGATGTCGAAGGAGTACATATTCAGTCATTATTTTCCTCCTTCCAGGTTTCTATCAGTTCCAGCGTACTTTCTACGCTCATATTCTCGTGGTAGGTCAACCCCTCACCGCTCTGCGCCTGGAACATGGGTGCTTTGTCGCACGCCGCCAGGCACATCACAGGCTCAATGGTCACCAGGCCATCGGGCGTGGTTTCGCCGGGTTGGATCTTCAGCGCGTCACAAAGTTCTTCCAAAAACTTGTCGGCGCCGCGCAACGCACAGGGTAGATCGTTGCAAACCTGAATGCGAATTTTGCCCGCTGGCTTATCATGGTAAAGCGTATAAAAACCAATTAGTGTAGCTACTTCGGTGGGGGTGATTTCTACAATCTCGGCAATATCATTGATGTCATGATTGCTCACATAGCCGCCTTCGCGCTGCGCCATATACAGCAACATCATTACTGCCGAGCGTTTCTCTTCTGGGGGATACTTCGCCAGAATTTTTTGTATGTCGTCTGCGTATTTTTCTGCTAATTTGTTCACCGGTCCGAATCTCCCAAGACTATATCAACGCTGCCGATGATCGCCACCAGATCGGCGATCAAGTGCCCCTTACTCAGGATGGGCAGCGCTTGCAAGTGCACGAAGGATGGCGTGCGCCAGTGGACACGATAGGGTTTGTTGCTGCCGTCACTTTCGAGATAAACCCCTAGCTCACCGCGTGGGGATTCCACCGGGAAGTAAACATACCCCTTGGGAGCGTTATATCCATCGGTCCACAACTTGAAATGATGGATCAAGGCCTCCATGCTGGTGCCAATCTCTGAGCGGGGGGGCGGGACAAATTTCCGGTTGCTACTGCGCACCGGAGCGCCATCCAACTCCTTGAGTTTTTCCAGCCCCTGTTCGATAATCCGTAGCGACTGCCAGAATTCATCCATGCGCACACGATAGCGGGAGAAAACATCCCCCTCGGTAGCCGTGGGGACTTCGAAATCGTACTCTTCATAGCCAGAGTAGGGGCGCACTTTCCGGTTGTCGTAGGCCACCCCAGAGCCACGCAGTGATGGGCCTGTAAAACCGCGGGCAATCGCATCTTCGGCAGAGATCACGCCAATGCTCTTGGTGCGGTCAATGAAAAGCGGGTTTTTTGTCAGCAGGCCTTCATATTGCTCGATGCGCTTGGGGAAATATTCCAAAAAATCTTGCACCAGTTGCACAAACTCGCCGGATACATCCCGCCATAAACCACCCGGTCGGATGTAGGTGGTCATCATGCGTTGCCCCGACACACTTTCGAAAATATCGAGAATAGTTTCGCGCTCGCGGAAACAATACAAAAACATCGACATGGCCGCCAGGTCGAGCGATTGCGTACCTAACCAAATCAGGTGTGAAGCAATGCGCTGCAATTCCGTCAGAATAACGCGGATCACCTGCGCCCGAGGGGGCACATCCAGTTCGACTAGTTTTTCGACGGCCAGACAATACGCCAGGTTGTTGCCGATGGTGTTGAGATAATCCAGACGGTCAGTCATTACCTCCGCCTGTTCGTAGCGCTTGGCTTCCATGTTTTTCTCAACACCGGTATGCAGGAAACCAATATCGGGCACACAGTTGACAATCGTTTCGCCGTCGAGTTCCAGCATCAGGCGCAGCACGCCGTGGGTGCTGGGGTGTTGCGGCCCCATATTGAGCAGCATGGTTTCACCCGTGAGCGCTCGATCGGAGACGAGATGCTTTAATTCGTCAAAAGTAACTTCTTGAAGTTGCACCATAGGAACCTCATTTTCGTAAATACGGAAACCGTATTACGCTTATTCCTTTACGTAGGGTTTTTTCTTGTCGATTTCTTCCGCATTAAAGCTGAATTGAACTTCTTCATATCCCAGTGGATAATCTTTTCTCAGCGGGTGGCCTTCCCAGTCGGCGGGCATCAAGATGCGTCGCAGGTCGGAGTGCCCATTGATCTGAATGCCAAACATATCCCAGAGTTCACGTTCGTGCCAATTGGCATTTGGGTAAACCTCTTCAATTGTTGGAATCTCTGGATTTTCACCCGGCACCAACGCGCGCAATCGTAGGGTAATATTGTCTTCGATGGAGTAGAGTTGATAAACTACATGGAAGCGGGGATCGCTTGCGGGCCAGTAATCAACGGCAGTCAGGCTTGATAACATATTGAAGCCGAAATTGTCGCGCAATTGGCGGCAGATTTCAACCACTTTCGCCGGTGAGACGAGCAAAGAATGCTCACCCCGGAACGTCAGCTTGTCTACGTCATAGCCTTTGCGGATTGCTTGAATGGCAGTTTCTAGTTTTTTGTTCATAAGCTTTGTTGGTTAGGTGATTAGTGATTTGGTAATTGGGGATTAGGATATATTTATTCCCAAATTACCCGATTCCTAATGGCCTGATTACCTTTATGTCACTTCCAATCCGTGATTTTTTCTCGCTCAACTTTTTCGTAGAGTGTGAGAATTCCGTGAATCAGACCTTCCGGGCGGGGGGGGCATCCAGCAATATAGACATCAATCGGAATGATCTCGTCTACACCCTGCACAATG
>CALCSH010000056.1 GCA_937893815.1 uncultured Anaerolineae bacterium
AAGATCCATCCGGCCTGACGCTTGTGCTACGCAATATCGCCAATCCGGAAGAAATCTACGAGTTACTGCGCAAAGCTTGGCTCGAGGCCCGCAGTCGCTATGGATTGCAATTCAGGGAATACATGTAAACCAATTTTGCTCATCCTGGAATCGCGTTAAACAAGTGGGGCGCACTCCCTATGAGAGTGCGCCCCACTTTTCTTGTCACGAAATACTATCCAGCAGTTAGGTGAGCAGCCAATAGCTGTTCACATGTCTACTTGCTAACTTTTGTCAATTTTATTTTTCTTCCTGCTCTTTCTGAGCAGCAGCAACAATCTCTTGCATGAGATGCGAGGGCACAGTTTCGTAGCGATTAAATTCCATACTGAAGACGCCCCGGCCGCCCGTCATGGAGCGCAAATCGGCGGTATAGCGCTGCATCTCGGCTAACGGGACGTAGCTCTTGATGGTCGATTTGCTGCGGGCTGTATCCATACCTTGCACGCGAGCGCGGCGAGTATTCAAGTCACCAAGAATATCACCCATATTGCTTTCGGGCACGAGCACTTCCACGTACATAATCGGTTCTAATAGCACAGGAGCTGCCTGCATAACCGCCAACTTGAAGCACTCGCGGGCGGCGATTTCAAAAGCCACGGGCTTCGAATCGACAGGGTGTTCTTTTCCATCAAAGACAGCTACTTTGACATTGTGAACCGGAAAACCGGCAATGACGCCATCTTTCATAACTGTACGAACGCCTTTTTCAATGGCAGGCATGTAATTCTGCGAAACTGCACCACCAAAGACCTCGTTGGCAAATTCGAAATCCTCATCGGGGAGAGGTTCCACCCGCAAGTGGACCTCGCCAAACTGGCCTGCACCGCCGGATTGCTTCTTGTGGCGGTATTGGGCCGAGCCTGATTTTGTAATCGACTCCTGATAAGGAACTTTTGGCTCTTCCATCAGAAGCGTGGTCTGGAATTTTTGCTCCGCCTTACGAATAGCGGCATCAATATGCTGTCCACCCATACCCTGCAAAATCGTCTGCCGGGTGCTGGGTTCTTGACGCCAGGAGAGGGTCATATCTTCTTCACACAGGCGAGTCAGGGTGGGGCTAACTTTCGCCGAGTCGGCCTGGGTGTCGGGGCTAACAGCAACCCGATAGAGGGCATTGGGATACGCGGGTACGGGAAGCGTTAGCGGGTGGCCTTTATCGCTGAATGTGTGCGAGGTTGAAGTTTCGCCCAATTTCGCAACGACGCCAATATCGCCAGCATGAATCGCTTTCACAGAAAGCTGCTCTTTGCCACGCATCACCGAGATACCGCCCAGGCGCTCCTCTTCTTTTGCGTTTTGGTTCCAGACACGGCTATCAGCGCTGATCACGCCTGAATAGACCTTGAAATACGTAATTTTGCCGACAAAGGGATCGGCGGTTGTTTTCCAAATATAGGCTGCCAACGGGCCTGCATCGGAGACAGGTAAAACTTCGGTGCCACCAACACCTTCGGCTTCCGAGTCAGGTCGCTCGGAGGGACTCGGCAAAATTTTGATCAAACTATCCATTAATGGCAACAAGCCGATCTCAGGAGTTGCCGCAACCACAAATACAGGCACCAAATCACCAGATTGAATCGCATTGCGTAAACCACTGAGAATTTCATCCGGGCTGAGTTCTTCCCCATCCAGATATTTCATCAGCAATTCGTCATCGCCTTCAGCGGCCGATTCGATCAATTCCAAGCGTGCCGTTTCAGCATCGTCACTGAGCTCTGCGGGAATGGCTTCAGCGGTTTCACCGGCACCGGCATAGGCTTTCATGGAGAGTAAATCAATAATACCTTTGAAATCGGCCTTCTCACCCCAGGGCAACTGCAAGGGTAGTAAGCGTGTCTCGGTAATTGCTTGCACCGATGCCAGCGCCTTAGTGAAATCAGCGTTGTCACGGTCCATTTTATTGATAACCACGACGCGCGGCAGCTTGAATTCATCGCTATAATTCCAGGCAATTTCGGTGCCAACTTCAGCACCTGCTACCGAATCAACGACTACCAGGGATGCGTCGGCTACACGCAGTGCAGAAATAACTTCACCAACAAAATCGGTATAGCCGGGGGTATCTAGAAAATTCAACTTGTGATTATTAGTTTCAATGGGTATTAATGAAGTGGAAAGGGAAATTCCACGACGAGCTTCTTCATCTTCAAAATCCGAAACGGTTGAACCATCCTCAATCCGCCCTAAACGAGTTGTAACCCCCGTAACATGCAAGAACGCTTCTAGCAGCATGGTTTTACCAGAACTACTATGAGAAACTAGAGCAATATTGCGTATCTTTTCAGTTGGATATTCTTTCATGGATTTTAACCTTCCTTAGGAAAATCTCGGGTCTTTGGAAGCGCCGTTTTTCGCTCCATCCGAGTCATACTTCAAAGCTGGACAATTATATGGCATAAATCCAAATTCGGGTATGGGTTTCACAAGACCAAACCAGGGGATTCGATTACGCCAAAATGCAACACTCAAAATGGAAGTACGACTTGCCTGATGTCCAATTTGCACGGCCAACCGAAAAAGGAATATCGATAGGGGTTATAATTGCCCCCATGAGCAAATTCTATACCAAAAAAGGCGATGACGGCACCACTGGCATCTTAGGTGGGGAACGCGTCTACAAAGATCACCCCCGACCAGAGGCGGTTGGCGCCATCGACGAGGCCAATGCCACACTGGGTATGGCTCGGAGCATGTGCCAGAATCCTTTGAGCGCAGAAATACTTCTCCAGGTACAGCGCAATCTATATCAACTGATGGCAGAAGTCTCGGCCAGCCCCGAAAATGCGCACCGTTTTCGGTCAATTGGTGATGATCAAGTGACATGGCTGGAAGATCAGATGCAAACGATCACTGATGGCATAGAAATTCCCAATGAGTTCATCATTCCGGGGGACACACCCGCCGGGGCAGCCCTGGATATTGCTCGGACAACCGTACGACGGGCGGAACGTCGCGTGGCAGGCCTGTACCGGGAAGAACTCATCGATAGTCCGCATATTCCACAATATCTCAACCGGCTTTCTTCGTTATGCTTTGTGCTGGAATTGCTCGAAAATCAGCACGCCGGAAATCAACCCCCTACCTTGGCAAAGCATCCATCATCATGACAGGCACTATTCTCAATACCATCACGGTTCTCATTGGCGGTACGCTGGGTATTTTTTTTGGTTCCCGTTTGCCTGAACGCGTGCGTAACACGGTTGTAGCCGGGTTGGGACTATTCACAGCCGCAATTGGCATTCAAATGTTTCTCAACACCGAAAATCCAATTATCGTGTTGGGGAGTATTCTTGTGGGCGGAATCCTGGGGGAGTGGTGGCGTATTGAAGATCATCTCAACAAACTGGGCGGATTTTTAGAAGAACGCTTTGCCAAAGGCAAATCTGCAACGTCACTCACAGAACCCGCTTTGAGTGAGTCCGACAGCCGGGCGCATTTTATGCGCGGATTTCTCACATCCTCATTGCTGTTCTGTGTTGGACCCATGACTATTCTAGGCTCCATTCAAGATGGCCTGACCGGAGATTACAGTCTACTGGCGATCAAATCTGTGCTCGATGGTTTCGCCTCCCTGGCTTTTGCATCCACCTTTGGCGTGGGCGTGCTATTCTCGTCGCTAACCGTATTGGTGGTGCAGGGTGGCATCAGCATGCTGGCTTCGCTGGCGCAATCGACGATTAGTGCGGCGATGATGAACGAAATGACGGCCGCTGGCGGTTTGCTGCTGTTGGGGATTGCGATCAGCAGCCTGCTGGAGATCAAGCCCATCCGGGTGGGGAATTTCTTGCCCGCTCTGGTGCTGGCCCCGTTAATTGTAGCGCTGCTCGCCTTTTTGGGAATCCAATAATGACTCTACTGCAAAAAGCCGATGACGGAGATGTCCGCCGGAATATATG
>CALCSH010000057.1 GCA_937893815.1 uncultured Anaerolineae bacterium
GGGGTGGCTGGGTCCGTTCCGGTAGACCAGTCGATATTCCCATCTTGCTGATACAGCCCGAAGACTGCTGCTCCGCCCACTACGACGAGGCACAAACAGGCACACAACAACAGTACCAGTAAAACAACAATAACAATAATCAGGGTTTTATTCATCGCATCATACTCTCTTTAGATATACGAATTCACTGAGACCATCGAACTGTATCTTCTCAAACCGAGTTTTTACAATTCGTTTGAAATTCTCAGCGCGCTCTGTGGCAGAATACTTAAGTAGCAATTATTCTTCCCGTATCAACGCCAGCGCATATTCATTCTGATAAAAGATTCTGTAACCGGGCACTTCATCGGCATAGGCATCGCCGTAGAATTTTTGCCAGGCGCGCATTTGATCGGGGTCTACGGCGTTTTCCACCGCATCAGGCTTGATAAACTCTAACACGTAATTCATTTCGAGCAACAGTATGTCGGGCTGGTTTTCGTTGATGTAATCATAGGTTGCCAGTTTCCACTTCATCAACACATCGTAGTTGGGCTTCGGCGGCACATAAGCCGTAAGATCACGGTAAATCACCAAGTATTCATCGGCAAGCCCTAACTCGGTTAACCGCGCTTCCACTTCGTGGTAGAAAGCAATGCTCTCGGAACGCTCTTCCCGGTAGAGAATATCCGTGTAAATTTGCGCATCCTGCCGAAGATTCAAACCAAATTGCACCGCGATAATCAGCAATGGCAACATCACAAAGACACGAAGTTTTCTTACGAGGAGCACAAAGAGCTTCTCTGTGTTCTTTGTGTCGCTTGTACCCTTTAGGGTGCCGTGGTGAATTCTTTCAGGAAAGAGATGCACCAGCCCCGAAGCAAAAGGAATCGCCATCGGCAGATAATACAGCGGGCGCACGGTTGAGCCGCCCACCGCCCAGAAGTAGGGAATGGAAAAAGCCAAAATCATCACGTTGATGAAACGATAGCGTGACGAGCGCATCCCGTGAATCAGTCCGGCCAGCATCAAGAGCAGCGTGAACCACTGCCCATAATACGGCCAGATGATAGTTTTGATCTTTTCCTGCGTGAGATTCCAGTCGGCGTATTGCGTGTAATAGCCGGCCCGCGTCTGGAAGATAAGCTGCTGTTGCCGGGCAAGAATTTCAGTCCGTGTTTGGGGGATGAGCAACAATGGATTCGAGACGACCAATGCCAGCGCCATTACCGCCAAAAAGGAGAAAGCGACCCGAAACGCGCCGCGAAAATCCAGTTTCTGATCTTTCCATCCCCAGATGATATACGCGGGAACCGCCAGTACAAAGAAAACTCCGGCAAACTTGACACTCACCCCGATGCCGCAGAGAATCGCGGCAAAATAGAAATAGCGTCTAAAAAGAAAATCATCCTTACGCAAAAAATAGAATATGAGCACGATCAACAAAATCGAAAGGCTATCAGGATGCCACCAAAGATTATTCAGCGCCGCCGCGGGCAGCGCCAATAGAAATAAAAATAGCCCCAAGATTTTCGCCGTGGATTTACGCTCGGTTTGTAAATCAACCATCAGAGCTACTGAAATTATCACCGGCAGCACACTGACCATCTGACGCAGAATCAGCATAATTGTGGCGGAATTCTGCGGCCAGCCCGCGCCAGCCATCAGGCGGTAGGGTAGCAACATAATCGCTGAGAAGATGTAAAAAGGATAGCCGTAGTCATAATGCAAATATACGACAAAGCGGCGAAGGGTCTCGAAGAGCGTATCGCCCGGCGTGAGCATACGCAGAACGTGCTTGTACTGGGCAAATTCATCCTTTTCGAAGATGGAGAGCATATTCCAATCCTGTGCGCCGGTTAAATTGGGGAAGATCATCAGCGAGAAATAAATCAGGCCGATGATGAGCATCCCCCAGATAGCAGTACGTGAGAATTTGTTTGATTTCATGGCAGCGTTTTCAACCACAACCCAATAATGCACCGCGGAGAACGCAGAGTTCGCGGAGAAAAACTAAGAAAACTCGGCGTTCTCCGCGTACTCTGCGGTTTCAGGTTCCAGCCCATTTCCAGGGGCATATACCTGCATACTGGCCGTTATCAACCCGAAGACAATCCATATATTAGGGTTTGCGAATGAATCGGCTGAGAAGGCCACCCCAAGGAAAACCACCAGCGAGAGCAACCCGGCCAAACCATAGTATCGCGGATCTCGTTCTGGAGCGAGGAATAGATATAAAGCCGCGCCCAGCACCGCCACCACAAAAGACGTGAACGCTGCCGAGCCAATCAATCCGGTTTCAGCCAAAATGCGGGCGAACATATTCTTGGGCACCACCAACCGGTTGCGTCCCTCCGCGGGGGTGAATTTATACACCAGTTCCGGGGTGGGGTACAAAGGCCGATCGGCAAGGGTTTCTTCGAAATAGAATGTGTAATTACCCAGCCCGATCCCTGTCCAGGGATAATCTTCATAGATACGGTAGGCGGTTTCCCAATAGGCCACGCGCTGACTGACGGCAATATATTGAATATACGAGCCAGTAGCATTCTCATCCGTCCAGTAGCTCCACAGGCGCGAAAAGTAGCGATTGCGCGAACCCGCCACGAAAACTACAGCCAATAAAACCGCCAACATCAGCCCCACTTGCAGCAAACGCCGCGTCATCGCCCCCCAGTTGAAACTGCGCCCCGTTTTACGCCCCCCACGGAAGAGAAAAGCCAGCACCAGTTGCAGGCCCCACAGCACGTACCCGGTACGCGAATAAGTATAGATGAGCACAAACGAAGCCCCGGCCAGCAATAACAACTCTACAGTCACGAAACGCCAGCGCTTGCGAAACGCCGAAAATCCCGACATTACCGCGGCGAAGAGCCAGGGCATCAGCAAAAATGTAATTTGCTCAGCGAACCAGTTCGGTTCGTAAGTCATGCCGGAGATGCGCGTCTCGAACAGGCCGCGCACCGAGAAGAACCCTTGAATATATTCGACGAAATCAAAATACTCCGGCGAATAAAACAGAATATAGCCGATCTGCACGCAGCCCCACAGCAGGGCGATGCCAAATCCGGCATACAGCCAGCGCAGAGCAAAACGCAGATCGCCGGGAGTGCGCGGGATCACCGCCACTGTGATATAAAATGCCGCTCCCAGGAACAGGGTGGCTGTCATGCGAATGGCGCGCGAAGTTACAGAAATTCCAATATCGGGATCAATGCCGCGAGTATAGGCCAGAACGGTACTCGCCAGCGCCACCAGTACAAAGGCGCCCAAGGGCAAAGCTGTGCGCGGCGTAGAATGAGTGAATAATTGCGGCAGGGTATAAATTATCAACAGGATGATTAATGGATAAATAGACAGCGGCCGCACTTCTGTGCGCCCGCCAACGCCTCCCGGAAAATAGGGGAAGCTGGTGACCGGTAAGGTGAGCAAGAATAGCGCCCAAACCGTTTTCTGTACCCGCTGAAGCCCGGCGAGACGCACTATGCGGCCTCCCGCGGGGTGCTGCGCGCCAGTTCGAAAAGCAGCCAGACCAGAATAGCTAATAATCCGCCGACCAACATCAACAGCCCAGCCGGGCGCACATCTTCCACGAATGGGGCTACTTCATCGGGCAAACCCAAGGATAGGTTGGCCGAGAGCGCCAGACTGCTTTCGGCTTCGATAGCATATTGGTTGGCGAGTTGGTTATATTGCGTTTCGAGAGCATCGATACGGGCGGGCAGATCGGCCAGGTCAGCGACAATCAGGGACTG
>CALCSH010000058.1 GCA_937893815.1 uncultured Anaerolineae bacterium
GTTTTGGGGCTGCACGGCACGCCGCGTTCTTCGAGCATCCACGCTAAAAAGTTATTCAAGTCATTGGTCGTGATCGATCCCAACGTGCGGTCTGGGGGTACGTAGGACGCCAGCAATTCTACATCTCCGATAAATGCTTTCAGCGTATGCGGTGAATTACCCTGGTCTTGCAAATAAATCTTCCAACCATTGATGGCAGGAATCAATGTGGTTTGGGCGGATATATGAGCCGTATTTTGTTCGGTCATTCGAATCTCCTTATCGTTGGAAATTTCGTATAGGCGGTTTATTGCGTATAGTTTAATATCGAATCAGTAAAACGTCAATCGTGGGAAATCAAATGAATTTTTGGACATAACATTCGTTATAATTACATAACCAGATACGGACACTACCCAGGCCAATCCACCCCCGCCTGGGTAGCCAAAAAGCTTCAGCGGTATCTAATTTAATCCGCGAAATGGAGATATTGCCATGCAACTCAATTCGATTTCAATACTGGAGTTTGGCTTCCAACCAACAGTAGCCATTCTGGATCGGGGTTTCTCTGACTATTATGTGCCGATTCGAATTTCTCTGGAACATTTAATTGGGATGCTCCGCGTGGACAGTGTGGATGCCGTTGCCAGTCATATCGTTTTTAAGGACAATCAACCCGCAGGCGTGGCGTTGGTTGCCCGAAGAGGGTGGAATAGCCGCCTTGCGGGGATGGCGATTCTTCCTGAGGCGCGCGGACAAGGGGTAGGGCGCTGGCTTGTGGCGCAAATCATCACCGATGCAAAAGCGCGCGGCGAATGCCGTTTAGAATTGGAAGTCATTCAGGAGAATGCACCTGCGGTAACTATGTACGAACGAGCAGGCTTTCGGAAAATCCGCAAATTGGTCAGCTATAGCGTGCAGAACCCACAGGGCAGTTATGCCGAGCTGTTTGAAATTGACCTGCGTACCCTGGGACGACTGATCCTGCTGCACGGCTCCCAGGATTTTCCCTGGCAAATCTCGGGGGAAAGTTTGACCCAGATGAGTCTACCCAACCGGGCATATCGGTATCGCGAATGTGCGGTGGCGATCTCCTCCCCTTTTGAAGATACGGTCAGTCTACGGGCCTTGCTTTTGAACGTCGAAGATAAATCCCAGATTCAAACGTTATTACAAGGCCTATTTGCCCGTTTCCCCGGCAAGACATGGAAGGTCCCCGCCATTTTTCCAGATGAGTTCAGCCCAACCTTCGAAACTGCTGGATTTGAGCGCGAAGCATTGGCCCAGTATCAAATGGCCTTGAATTTGAACGCGAGCGTATAAAATAATCAGGATACATTTTTAAACCGCGAAGGCCCAAAGAACGCGGTGTAATCTCCAATGAGAAACAATGGCCCTGCGAACGAGCAACTAGTCTGCAGGGACGATTTTCCAAAATAGGACTCCAGCCAAAACAGCCATCGCCGCGCCAAAATAGAAGGGGGCCGCAGCGCCGAAACCCGACCACGAACCAGCGCCTTGCCAGAGTAAGCCCGCTATAATCGAGGCCGGTAACGTCGTCAGGCCGATAGCGGCATTGAATAATCCATAGGCTGTTCCGCGCTTTTCGCTCGACACCAGATCGGCGACCAAAGCTTTAGCCGTACCCTCCGTAGCGGCATAGTAAATCCCATAGAGCGCATAGAAAATCCACACCTGCCATCCGTTTCCAGAAAGCGCAAATCCCAGATACACCAGCCCATACACGATCCAGCCGCCGATGATCAATTTGCGCCGGCCAATTTTATCGGACAGTACACCCAAAGGACCCGCCAGCAACGTATAAACGGCGTTGAAGGTGATCAACATGCCCATCACTTGCAATACGCTCAACCCGCGCTCTTGCCCACGCAGGATAATGAAAGCATCAGCCGAGTTTCCCAGGGTGAAAAGCACAACCACCAGTAAAAATGCCTTAAATCGAGCATCCATGCTACGCAGGCTCAGCACCGGCTTGGATGAATTTTTAGCCATTTCCACTTCGCGGGCACCCAAAGCCAGCACCAATACGGCTACTACAGCTGGAATTATACTGACCAGGACAACCGTTTGGAAAGTCGCACGGGTCAATTCTGCTGTGCCCGATTGTGCCGCCCAAATAATTCCGGCCGCGATCACAAGACCAATAAATGCTCCGGCGGTGTCCCCGGCGCGATGCAATCCGAAAGCCATCCCGCGTTGATCTTCGTCAATACTGGCCGCCAATAGCGCGTCACGCGGCGCAGTGCGGATACCTTTACCGATGCGATCCACAAAGCGCACGCCCAGTACCCAGCCCCAGGCATTGGCAAAATACAAAAAAGGTTTGGCGATACTCGATAGCGAGTAGCCAAGAACGGTCAGCCGTTTGCGCTGCCCCAGTTTGTCGGAGAGGTACCCGGAATATAACTTCATTAAACTGGCGGTAGTCTCAGCCATACCATCGATCAGGCCGATCACCGCTGTGCGCACGCCCAATACATTTGCTAAGAAGAGCGGTATCAGATTAATGATCATTTCGGATGAAATATCCGTAAGAAATGAGGTCGCAGTTACGATCCAAACATTGCGAGGCAAGCGATACGAAGTAGTTTTTTTCATGAATTCAGTCCTCGGAATCTTTCCACAATTCTTATATTTTTTTACATAAGTATTCTCAGTGTTGTCGGTGGCTAAATTGACTCCACTGAAAAAACTACCGTGCAGGTGTTCCCGCCGGAATATATGGGGG
>CALCSH010000059.1 GCA_937893815.1 uncultured Anaerolineae bacterium
GAAGCTGTTGAAGTTTTTACAAAAAAATATCTAATAAAAGCAGGCTATGAAGTCATGTATTTTTCTTCCTCGCTTGATGACCTCCTGATTGGAACAACGTTTTTCGTTTAAAACTGGGCAACTACCACGGGGAGACCCCACAGCCTGTTTATTTCAATTGGATAATGCCATGCAGGATGGCGAATTTGACCAGCCCGGGCAGATCTTCCACACCTAATTTACCCATGATACGACTGCGATACGTTTCGACCGTCTTGCGAGAAAGTGAGAGGGCTTTGGCGATCTCCTGGCTGTTATTCCCTTCTACGGCTAATTGGAGCACTTCCCGCTCGCGCCCACTCAGATTTTCCAATGGGCTGCGCTCGACGATGCTCTTGTGAAGATGGAGATATTCGCTCACCAAGGTATTCGAAATGCGCACGCTGAGGTAACGCTGTTTCGCATAGGCAGCGCGTACGGCGTTGATCACTTCCAGGCCAGCCGAGTCTTTGAGTAGATAGCCCAATGCGCCTGCCTCCAGGGTGCGGTAAATATATTCGGGGGAGGCGTGCATGGATAAGATTACTACGCTAATTTCCGGATTTTCCTCCAGAATTTGACGAGTGGCTTCAATGCCATTTAGTTCCGGCATGGAGATATCCATCACCACCACCTCGGGCTTGAGTTTGCGAACTTGCAAGACAGCCTCCCGGCCATTGGCAACCATTCCCACAACGTGGATCTCTGGTTGGGATTCCAGAATGATGCACAAGCCATCGCGCACGATGGCGTGATCATCTGCCAGAAAAACGCTGATCGTCATGCAGGCACCTCCACGATTACCCGTGTCCCTTTCCCGGGCTGTGATTCAATCCGTAACTGCCCGCCGATGGCTTCTGCCCGTTCTCGCAAGTTGAGCAACCCCCATCGTTTTCGGTCGGTGTTGATTTTGCTGTCGAGCGGGTTGAAGCCAACCCCATTATCGGAGATGCTCATTTGCAAAACGTCAGACTCCTGCGTGAGTGCAATCGTCACCTGACTGGCCTGGGCATGTTTGGCGATATTGGTGAGCGCCTCTTGGGCAATCCGAAAGAGGGCAGTTTCCACGTTATCGGGTGGGCGGGGACGTAAATCGCCACGCGGTGTTTCTACATCGATCTGGTTGCGAGCAGCAAAACTGGCGGCAAACCAGCGCAAGGCAGCCGATAGACCGTAATCATCCAGTTCGGGTGGGCGCAATTCGGCCATCACGTTACGGATGCGTCCGGAAGTGCGTTCGATGATGTTTTGCGAGTCATCCAGGAACGGGATAAGGGTTTCCAAAAATTCCGCCGGAATCAAGCTGCGGATCATATTCAGATTGATGCTCAGAGCGGTCAAATTTTGCCCGACCCGATCATGAAGTTCACGGGCCAGGTTTCGCCGTTCGGCTTCTTCGACTTGTGTCAGGCGGGTTGCCAGAGAGCGTAATTGCTGGTGGGATTGCATCAAAGTAACTTCTGCCTGCTTTCGTTCGGTTATGTCCGTCGAGATTCCCACCAGACCCCAAATAGCACCGCTCTCATCTCGCAGTGGAGATTTTTTGGTGAGAAAGGTCGTCAATTGCCCATCAAAGGTGCCAGACTCTTCAAACTCCAGCGGATTGCCTGTGCGTACAACTTGTCGGTCATGATCATCGTCGCGCTCGGCAATCTCCCTGGGCAAAAATTCGTGCCGCCGTTTGCCAATGATCGCTGCTGGGTGCGTATCGAGCAGGTTCGCAAGGGCGTTGTTTGCGATGATAAGTTTTTGTTCAAGATCAAACGCATAGATTAAAGCGGGCGCTGTATCGATCACGGATTGGAGCAGGGCGCGACTGCGGGTAATCGTATTCGTCAGTTGCTTGCGCTCGGTGATATCCATGATTGTACCGATAAAGCGAATGGGCTCCCCAAATTCGTCCTGAATAACCTTCCCTTTGGCGTTACAGTATTTCAACATACCTTCATTCGTGACCAGCCTGACATCGAAATCTAAGGGTTCGCCTGTTTGCAGAGAATATTCGAATGCCTTAACGTAGCTCTCGAAATCTTCGGAATGAATAACCTCACCGTTGGCTTCGAAGTTTGGCACGAAATCCTGCGGTGTGATTCCATAGACCCGAAAGGTTCCATCGGACCACCAGATGAGATTGGTTTGCAAATCCCACTCCCAACTTCCGATCTTGGACATCTGTTGGGAATCATTCAATTTCTCAAGAAGTTCCGATTTGACGCGTTCGCTCTCTTGTAAGGCTTCTTCTACGATTTTTCGTTCGGTAATATCGATCAGGGTGCCGCGCACGAGCGTGCCCTGCCCTTCCTGATTGCGTTCAACCACCTGGCCTACCACAAATAACCAATGAATGGATTGATCGGGATAAACCACGCGAAAATCGAAACGGTATTCATCGGGGCCGCCAACGGCGACGGAGTTTTGAATCATTTCATTTGAAAATTCGCGATCCTCCGGATAAGTGGCATTCAGAAAGGTGTCGTATTCCCAAACTGTCTGCCATTCAAGCCCATAAAGGCGATCATGATTTTTCGAGCGCGACATACTATTGTTAATAAAACTATATTCCCAAACCGCAACATTGGCGAATTCAGTCGATAAGCGCAAGCGCTCTTCCGATTCTTTTAGCGCCTTTTCCACCCGCTTGCGTTCGGTGATGTCAATCGCAGACCCGGCAAACCCGATAACCATGCCTTGGGAATCCTTAAGCATTGCGAGCATAATGTGGGCAGGAAATTCTTTTCCAGATTTGCTTCGTAGCCGCGTCTCAGTTTCGTGCCAACCTTTCTGTCTTACATAGGGCTGAAATTTTTCAGTGAGGAGTGGGAGTTGATCCTGCGGGTAAATAAAGGATATGGGTTTCCCCAATGCTTCCACTGCCGGGTACCCTAACATTCTTTCTGCGCTCGCGTTCCATCCTACAATAAGACCTTCCAGGTCGGTGGCGATGATTGCCTCATGAACCTGATCGATGATCTGTGCCTGGCGCCGCAGCATCTCCTCTGTACGCACTTGCTCGGAAACATCGCGGGTGATTGCAACGATACCACTGGGGTTGCCCCGCACATCCTTTAAGCGGGTTGCGTTGATGTCGCCCCAAAATTTCGTACCATCCTTCTTTAGCAAGCGATAGCGATTGTGGGTGGAATAAATTTCTTGGAAAACATCAGCGATATTATTTTTCGCACGTTCTCGATCTTCTGTGTCAATCCAATTCAGGGGGGATTGACCAATGATCTCACTTTCATTGCCATATCCGAAAACATCTAAAACCTTCGTAGAGACGTATGAGATTAAGCCATCTACCCCGATAATAGTAATGCCATCAGGCGAGGCTTCGATCAGTTTGCGATAGTGTTCTTCTGATTCGCGTAACGCCAGTTCAACTTGCTCGCGCACATTGATATCCGCTTCTAGAGAGCGTTTGGTTTCTTTCAGTTGAAGTAGTTTGTCTTCTAATTTCTTGATCAGACGCTCGTTGTATTGGCGTAATATTGCCGATTCTCCAGACGTTGGCCGATGCGGCGTGGTTAACTGCCCAGCTTCAAGAGCGACCAGCACATTTCGTACCTGTTGGATGAAATCATCCGGATCGAGGGGTTTAACCAGGAAACGTGCCGCCCCCAGGTTGCGGGCTAATTCTTCATCTTTGGCTTCCGTATACGTCGCGGTATAAAAAATAAAGGGGATTGATTGGGTGCGTATATCCATCTGCCATTCACGACACAAGCTGAAGCCATCCATTACAGGCATTAGAATATCGCTGATAATCAGGTCAGGGGGTGCTGCAAGGGCTTTTTCCAGGGCCTGGGCGCCGTTGCTAGCCTTTTCGACTTGATAGCCGTGGCCTTGTAGCAAACTTTCCAGCAAATACAGATTCGCTTCTAGATCGTCGACAATCAAAATTCGGGACATTGCTCCTGCTTTCGATTTCGGATTTATGATGTGGGAATGGAATATATCGATTATCTCATTCTATCAGTAATTATTTAATTGTGTCACTCAAAGCGGTGGAAAGCATACTGTTTCTTGTGTAAAAAGTGTTTCGGCATAGGAATAATCTGCTTGTTGGTTTTGCACCCTATCAACTGAAAACCTGGCTCTTTGGGAACTACCGTGAGAAACCCCCAAATACGGATACCTGCCTCGGCAATTCCAAGAGACCCAAAACCTTGCCCTAAAACAAGAACGCATGTGCGATATAATCAGCGCACGATGTTCACGCACCTGCACTCCCATTCGTTTTACTCATTTCTAGATGGCGTTCCCTCGCCGGATGAACTGGTGCAGGCGGCTGTTCACCATGAAATGAGCGCTCTGGCGCTGACCGATCATCACGGACTGACCGGCGCCATCGAGTTTTATGATGCCTGCCAAAAAGCGGGTATCAAACCCATTTTGGGCATTGAGCTTGCCGTCAACCACCGTCTGGGGCAGGGAAATCTGATCTTGTTGGCAATGGATCGATTAGGATGGTCGAGCCTTTGCCGCCTGAGCAGCATCGCCCAGTCCAGACCACAACGCGACCCCACCCGGGGGATTGATGTTGAGCAGCTATCGGCACACGCCACAGGGTTGATCTGCCTGAGCGGGGGAAAACGCGGCCTGGGGCAACATTTGATCGAGATTGACCAAAACGAATCGGCGCTGGCGTTTTGGGACGAATTACAAGGCATATTTTCGCAGTGCTTCTATATTGAACTTCAATTCCAGCAACCCGCCGATGCGCATAGCCTGAGTAGGTTGGCGTCGGCTGCACGATCCCTTCATCTTCCAATAGTCGCCACGAATAATGTTCATTTCCTCTATACCCAGCAAGCCGGGTTGCAGCGTACGCTCAGCGCCATGCGGTTGAATGTTCCCATCGACGAACTCTCTGCTGATGCCTCAGCGCCAGCGGGTTCTCATTTTGCATCCGAGCAGCAGATGATCAAACGCTTTGGCGATTACCCGGAAGCTATCGCCAATACCCGGGAAATTGCTGACCGCTGTAATCTCGAATTACCGTTAGTGGTGGCCCATTAC
>CALCSH010000060.1 GCA_937893815.1 uncultured Anaerolineae bacterium
ATCGCCATATCCAGCGCTTCGAGGTGGCGGCGTACATACTGGCCGCAGTTCGAGCCAATATAATTTTCTTCCACTTCGCCGATGCTCATGATCACCTGATACCCGGCAGCGCGCAAATCCTGAACAATATGATATTCCGCATCGCCGCTGTGGGGGTCAATATAGGATGTCAACCCATTTTCCGCGGCACGGTAGGTCGGATTGAGCGGGGTAATCTTGATTAAGAATTTTTCCGGTGAAAAATGGCGCAGCAGCACAGCAGGGTCTACCGGGCTGTCTTCAGCCAGAGCAAAATTCAGGGTCACTTTGCGGTCGCCTGTTTCGTGGAAGCGCTCACCGAAGGCGCCCATCTGGGCAAAGCTCCATTTTTTCACCGGGATCATCTCATCACGCAGGCGTTCATCGGTGGTATGAATCGAAAACTGAAACTGAAAATTGCCGTTGCGATAGCGGTTGTTTTTCACATCCAACAACCGCTCAAAAAACGGATCGGTACCGTGCGGGGCAATTGTCGAAATCGAAGGCATAAAACCGGGCGCATGGTAGCGCTGCGGCAGTTCTTCAATCACAGCCAGCACCGCCATATTAAAAGCCGGTTCACCCATGCGGGCAAACTGAATCTTGAATTGTTGCGTGTCAATGCGCCAATCGGGGTAGCGCAAATTCACCATATAGTCAATTTGGGCAAATAAATCGTCTTTGGAGACTTTGCCGTGGTAATACCCCCCCGCATCGCACATCGAACAACCCACCGGGCAGCCATACAGCGTAGATACCATTAAAACCCATTTCTCGTCACGCGGCATAGGGGGCTGCACAGCCTCTACAAATTCAATAAATTTACCGCCTTCCAACTCGGCCACATAGACCATAGCAATATCATCTCGACCCGACGAAGCGAGGATTTTCATAAAATAATCTCCTTAAAATTTCACCACAGAGACACAAAGAGCACGGAGATTTTCTTTGTATAGTTACTGAGAAGACTCTGTGAACTCCGTGTCTCTGTGGTTATATTCTTGACAAATCTGCATTGCGGCGCGGATTCCATCCCCGACGGCGATGGATGTTTGCCGATAGATGCCATTTTTAACATCTCCGATGAAATAAAGCAAGGCGCTGCGTTCGAGGCTCGCGGCTTGTTCCCGCACCCGCGGGGATACTACTTCCAAACGCGGCTGGCGGCCAATCGCCCCCAAAAGATAATCGGCCTGTATGCTAAGGTTGTCCCGCCCCGAAATGCAGCGCAATACCAAACCATCATCAGCGCCCGGCTCCAGCGCAACAACCGCGGTATGTGGCTTATAATCAATCCGCGGCGCGGCCTTTGTGCGCTCCCATAACAAGGGCAGACATTTGAGTTCGTCGCCGCGATTCAAAATCGTCACCGTATTGCCGCGTCCAACCAAATTCAGGGCGTAGTCAAATGCTGCGTCGCCCGCGCCCACGATGACAATATGCGCGTCTTTTACATCGAATAAATGGAAAACTTCATAGGCCACGCGTCCGGCCAGAGATGAGGGAATCGTTATATCATTCAGTGTGCGCGGCCGCGTTCCGGTGGCAACGATCACGCGCCGGACAGTGAAGGCATCCTGAGCCGTATCCAGCCGAAAGGCAGTATCCTCCCAATCGAGCCGTTCCACCCGCGAGCGAGTCAGATGCACGCCTACGGATGCCGCTTGCTGCTCCATCAGACGCGCCAGTTTGATTCCCGCGATTCCGCGCGGAAAACCAGGATAATTCTCCACCAAATTGGCATTGCGCAACAATCCACCGGGGGTATCCATTTCAAAGACAAGCGGGGCAATGCCAAAACGCTGAATTTGAATAGCCGCCGCCAACCCCGCCGGACCAGCGCCGATGATTGCAACCGGGCTAATCTTCATCGGAACACAAAGACCGTGGAGAACGCGGAGCGCGCAGAGTTTTTCTTTGATAATTCTCCGCGTACTCAGCGCACTCTGCGGTGGATATATTTTTTTGCAAGTACGTCATTTCAATCACCGGATTCGAAAAAGGTCAAAATATCGGCGATAAGATAAAGGTGGGCAAAGCCGTGCGCCAGATTGGTCAGCGTGGCCTGATGGAATTGTTGGTTGTAGGTCGCCGTGCCATCCACCGGAAAGAAAACTTCAAAGCCGCGCACAAAGGCAGAACGGGCGGTAGTTTCGCAACACAGATGGGTCATCACACCGCAGATAACTAGTTGATGCACAGCTAGTTGCTGCAGGCGCGCTTCCAGATCGGTCTGGAAAAAGGCATCGTATTGCGGTTTTCGCAATATCACGCCGCGGGATGGTTCCAACGGAGGTGAGATCGCGCCCAGTGGATGGTCTGGCGTGATGAGTTCGCGCCACCAGGTTGCCATCATGGCGGCGTTTTCGATCGTATTAATATGCTGCGTAAAGAAGATGGGGAGTTTATATTGAGTAAAGGCAGCGATAAGCGCCTGCAGGCCCGGGAGAATTGCCGTCGCGCTGGGAATATAGGCATGGGAATCGGGCGACAGGAAATAATCTTGCATATCCAATATCAGCAGCGCACTTTGTTCTGGAATCAAAGCAAGCTCTCGATGGCGGGAGCTTGCCAGTTCTAACATGCGCGCGGCTTGAATATTGATTGTAGCGGAAGAAAAATATTGCTCTTTCACTCCTCTGAGTGTAGCATAACACCTTCAGGCAATGGAGTGATAAAAGTCATTCTGTAAGCGTAATATTTAGACTAATCATATCTTATTTCGTCGTATCTTGATGGATCAAGAAAAGTGTGATCAGGCCTCCTATCAATTATGGGTCTCTGAGATTTCGCAAGGTAAAGCCCAGATTTGGGGGTGTG
>CALCSH010000061.1 GCA_937893815.1 uncultured Anaerolineae bacterium
CCTGGGCCACCAAGTGTACGGTGAACTTCGATGGCTGCTTCGACAATTACGCGGCTAAGTTCGTTTTCATTCATCATTCACCCTATATTTTTAACGCAAGGGCGCAAGAATGCAAAGTCGCAAAGCTTTTTAAGTTTTTCTTGGCGTCTCTGCATCTTTGCGCCCTTGCGTTAAAGTTCTTGCGTCGAATCTAGCACCCCCGTTAAATCGTAGGGCATGGCGCCGGTGATGCGGATAGGCGCCATTGCGCCGATGGGTAGATCGTCTTCGATAATGACCATGCCATCAATTTCCGGAGCGTCGCGATAGCTTCGTCCCAGAGAGATGCCATCGCCCTGGCCCTCGATGAGCACATCCAGGCTGGTACCGATGAGACGCTGGTTGCGGGCGAGTGAAATGGCTTGCTGACGCTCCATGAGCTGCTCCCAGCGGGCTTGTTTCACATCTCCGGGAACTGGATCACCCAAAGGTTCGCTGGTCGTGCCCGGTTCAAACGAAAATTGAAACGCCCCAACACGGTCAAACTGAATCTCTTCAATGAAGTCCATCAAGGTTTTAAATTCGATATCCGTTTCGCCGGGATAGCCAACAATGAAGGTTGTGCGCAGGGCCAGATCGGGCATAGCTGTGCGCATTTTCTCCAATGTTCGGTAAACCCAATCGATATTTGCCGGACGACGCATGCGGCGCAGGGCATCGGGGTGGGCGTGTTGCAGGGGCATATCCAGATAGGGCAGCACTTGTGGATTTTCGGCCATTACCTCGATCAGTTCATCAGTGACGTAGCCAGGATAGGCGTAGAGCACACGCAGCCAGGGCACTTCGGGAACGGCGCCACTGAGTTCATCGAGCAGAGTTGCCAGGCCGTTGCGCATCCCCAGGTCGTGGCCGTAGTCAGTGGTATCCTGAGCGATCAAGTTGATTTCATAAACGCCCATCTCTTGCAGGGCGCGCCCATCGGCCAGAATTGCTTCCAGCGGGCGACTGATCGCAGTCCCTTTGATGAGCGGAATGGCGCAAAATGCACACGGGCGGCGGCAGCCATCGGCAATTTTTAGGTAGGCGCTGGCTCCCTGTATATTCACTCGTTGTGTTCCGGCGTCATCGCGGCCAACATCGGCCACATCGGGCAGGTGGTAGAGCGGTTCGGGATGTTTGCCGCGGCGCAGTTTCTCGACAACTTCGAGAATGTCCATCCAGCGGCGCGTGCCGAGAATGCCATCAATGCCGGGAACCTGTTCGACAACCTGTTGGCCGTAACGCTGTGTCAGGCATCCGGCGGCGATCAGCAACTGTCCAGGCTTTTTCTCCGCGGCCAGTTCCTTTAACGTTTGAATCGACTCGTCTTTCGCCGGGCCGATAAAACCGCAGGTGTTCACAATCAGCACTTCGGCTTCGGCGGCTTCGTCAATGGGTATAAACTCGGCTTGCATTAATAACTGCGCCATGGAATCGGAATCGACCGTATTTTTGGCGCAGCCCAGTGATATTAAGTGAAAGGTTTTTACTGATGAGATCATAATTGTTGTTCTATGGATTTTGTGTTGCTTGTGGCGTTCGAGTAGTACGCGGCGTTCGAGTTGGAGTGGGAGTGATCGTCGGAGTGGTGGTTTGCATGCCATCGGGGGCGAGAATAAAATTGACCACTTCGCCGGTTTCGCCCAGCACGCCCAGTTCAGCGCCGTTATAGGTAATTTGTAAAGCCGCCGCATCCCCGCTGAGAATTTCGATACTCTTTTTCCCGGCGAATGCCTGAATGCCTCCCGGGGCGAGACGGCCATTGAAGGCGATTTCGCCATCGACAATCACACGCAGAAATGCTCGTTGGCGAGTAGTAATTTGCACTTGCACCGCACCTTGAATAGCATCCGCTGCCGGGTTGGCCTCCGCCGCGGCGGGAGCATTCCCACCAATTGCGGCCTCCGCCGCGGCATCAATTAGAGATTGTACAGTTACGGTGGCGCTTGGTTTCAGGGAAGGCGTCGCGGAGGGCAGCAGCACGTCGGCAATCGATGGGGCTGTTGGCAATTGCTCTTGCGGAGTATTGCGGGTGGCTGTAATTTGGGAACCGGCCCAAAGAATAAAGACTACAACAAAAAGTACGATGAGCCCGCCAAACAACATCTCTCGTGAAAAAATGCGCCGGGTTGTGGTAATGGGGTTTTCTGGTGTGCGTTTGGAGCGCTGCTCTGTTGCAGGCTGCTGGTTTTTTCGTTCATTCAACTGTGCCTGTAGTTTTTCTGCATATCGCAACAACATAGGTTCTGGATCGAGACTCAAGAATTCGGCATAGTTTTTCAACATGCCGGTACCTTGCACAGCAGACGGTAGTGATTCCATCTCACCGCGTTCGAGCGCCTCTAAGTAATGTAATCGGAGATGCGTATGGCGGGCGACATCATCGAGTGAAAGCCCTAAAAGCTCACGTTGATTTTTGAGAGTCGTCCCCACGTATGCAAAATTAGCATCTGCCTCATTGCTCGCCGGGGTGGTAGTACGGGTTGATTCCGAAAGATCATCGATCGGGGTTCTGGATTCGGGTGGCATCAAAGCCAGCAAAACATCTTTTTCGATCGCGGCGAAGAGCGGGGTAGCGTCCAGATGTAAATACTCGGCATAGGAGCGTAGAAAGCCGCGCATTTGCACGCGTGAGGGCAACGTATCGAAATCTCCGGCTTCCATAGCGCGTAAATAGTGAGGGCGGATGTGAGTTTCCGCAGCGGCCTGTTCCAGAGAGCGTTCTAGCGCTTGACGCGCCAGACGCAGTTTTTTTCCTACAGCTGCGCTCATGGAGATAATTATAACTGCTCAGGTTCGAGCTTTCGAAAAAACGACAATATAGAAAAAGGCCTGGGAGTGTTCTTTGCCACCCCAGGCCTGATCTTGCTTTTTCGTCTATCTCGGTTTAGAGTTGATCGAGAATATCTTCCACGCTGAGCGCAGAATCATCCTTGCTATCGTCTTCTACACGCACATCTTCGTATGCAACTTCGTCGATGGCTTCGAATTCAGCTTCCGCTTCTTTGCGCAGTTCGGCTTCGGCTACGGCAGCTTCGGGGCTTTCCCCTTCACGAAAAACAATCACCTCGATGGAGGGGATCAGATCAACGGTCAGGCGGATGTCGATGCTGTGAGAGCCGATATTGCGCAGGGGTTGTGCGTCAATTTGGCGATGGCTGACTTCCACGCCCAATTTGGCGGAGAGTTCTTCAGCGATCATGCGTGTATTGACCGAACCGTACAGGCGCCCGGTTTCGCTGGCGCGCATGGGGTAGGTCAGTACAACATCTTTCATCTGTTCGGCAAGGCCGCTCAACTCTTCATTGAGTGCGGAGCGTTGTTTATTAGCTTCGACGCGAATGCCATCGACTCTTTTTAACGCTCCGGGAGTTGCCAGCAAAGCTAATCCGTGGGGAATTAAATAGTTACGGCCGTATCCATTGGCAACTTTTTTAATGTCACCTGCACGGCCGAGTTTGTACACGTCTTGCAAAAGAAGAATTTTCATTTGTTCAAGCCCTTTCGTTTTTTGAGTGTCTCGGTGCGAAGGGTACAACGCACTGAGCGGCCTGGATTTTACCAGATGCACTAGAACGAGTCAACGAGGCGATAACGCAAGTTAGGGCAATGGTTCTCTGAGAATCGCCGTGGTGGATGTCCGTATTTGGGGGCGTGTAGCGGTAGTTTCTAAAGAGCCAGGGCAATTGCATTTTGTGATTCAGGTAAATAACGGCTCATATTGGCTGGCGCTTGCGATGAGTTGTTCTTGTTCATCAGCACTCAATGGAGAATATTGCTCGCAAGCTTGCAGCACCAGCGGTAAAACCCGCGTATCGCCGACGGTACACAGGCCGCTGACATCTTGTGAAAGCGCAAAGTTCACTGTGTTCTGGATGATCTCGGCTTCGGTAAAAGGCTGATACCAGGTGGTGTGGGTTTTCTCTTGTTCACCCCACGGACCGCGGCATACGGTTTTGATAACCATTGTGGCGACATCCCGCTGGCGGCATACGCGCAGCAGTTCTTCGCTCTGGTGGCGATATTCGGGGTTGGCATATTGCACAAAATTGAGCGGAAAGAGGATGCTGTCGAAATCGAAGCGCCGTAGCGCTTCCAGGAATATCGCCGGGCTGTCAACGCCGTGGCCGGTGATGCCAATATGACGCGTCAACCCTGCCTGGCGGGCCTCAATCATCGCATCCAGCGCGCCGCCCGTCGCGGTTGCCTGATCGAGTTCATCCATCGTCGTGATGGCGTGAATCTGGTACAGATCAAATTGCTCCACTTGCAACCGTTTCAGTGAGCGGTGCATTTCGTCTGTGGCTCCAGCTTTGCTGCGTTCCATGGTTTTGCAACCCAGGAAGATTTGCTCACGAATGCGTGGCATCCACGGGCCAATGCGTTGCTCTGCCTGCCCGTAGGAGGGAGCCACATCGAAATGGTTGACGCCCGCGGCGAGTACATTTTCCATTACGCGGTCGGCATCGGCTTGTGAGAGTTCCCAAAAGGCAGCTGCTCCGAAAATAGCTACGCTGCTCATATGCCTGCTACGTCCAAATCGACGTTTTAACATGACTGACTCCTTTGTCGGTAGCTATTTTATCTCACGCAAAGGTGCGGAGCCGCGATTATTTTCTCTGGGTCTTTGCGGCCTTGCGACTTGGCGTGATTCCTACCTTATAGGACTTACGCACTTGTACAAGAGAATGTCCGAAAATAGGGGTGTGTGGGGGGGCGAAGCCCCCCCCCACACCTATTTTCGGGATATTTTTTATCGAGTTGCGTAAGTCCTACCTTATTGATTTAGCACAAAATCGAGAGCGTATTGTGCGTCTAAATAATTCGGGTTGGCCTCCAGTGCGGCGTAAAAATCGGCCACGGCGCCGTTGATATTGCTCTGACGGTAGAGAGCCCAACCATGCCACAACAGCGCTTCCTCCGAGTTGGGCGTGCGCTGCAGAGCGTATTTGGTCATCGTGAGTAAATCGTCCTCGCGGTCAGTGTAGAAATAGGCGAAAAATGGCCCGAACTGATAACGCAGCATGCGCTGTGGCAGCCCGTAGGTGCGTGCCTGATCGTAGGCATTGGCGGATTCTTCGTAGCGCTCGAAGTAGAGCAGATTGGTTCCAAGGTTGAACCAGGCATAAGCATTTTCGGGGTTGGCATCGATCTCGGCCTGGGCCATCTCCAGGGCTTGCTGGCGGTTGATGGTCTCGTCCCACGCCTTCCCCAGCAGCGCCTGCACGGTCGCCTCCTCATCGGGCAAGTATATCAGCATATACAATCGATTGAAGGGTTGCCAATATTCATCCACCTGTGCGAATGTCATTTTCTGATCGGGGCCATGATACGTATCTTGCACGGTGAACAGGCCGCGGGCTTCATCGTAGCCGGTCACCAGCAAATAGTGCGCCGCCCACAGATCATCGTTTGGCCAGTATGCCCCCGCAAAAAAGAAACTTGATTCAATGAGCACCGGAATTTCAGCCGCAACGAATTGTTTCAACAATTCAAGGCTGTCGCCCACGCGGTATTGTGTGTTCAGCCACCCAGCATAATTGCGAGCGTAGCGGGCCAATTCTTCCACATTGACGTTGCGGTCTTCACGGGTGGGTTTGAGTTCATTTGAAATACTGAATTGGTCGCCCTGCCATCCGTAATAATGCAAATACATCGAAAGCGCCGCCGGGCCGCAGTTGTTCCAGTCTTGTTGTTCCCACCCCAGCACGGGCAGTTCAATTTTTTCAGGCAGGGCGGTTGGCGATGGCAGTGGGGTTTGTGTGGGAATATCTGCGGGGATGGGGGTGGCCGTTGGCTCTGGTGGAAGCGTGGCCGTTGGGGTGGATGAAAGCTGCGGGGCGGTGGGCGAAATTTGCGCCACCGGGGTGGGGATAGCCTCCACCGGGTGGATCATGCCCCGCAGATACGTGCGCGCAATATCCAGCCGCCAGCTCAGCCGCTGGTTGATGGCCGGAATTTGATACAACACTATACCGATAAGCGTCAACCCGATCAGGGCTGCGATGATAGATGGGGTTCGTTTTTGGGTCATGCCTGAAATTGTATCACTATCGTTGACGGGCAATACCCCGCATGGTAGAATTTTTCCCGCTTGTGAAACCCTGCCCCCATCGTCTAGCGGCCCAGGACGTGGCCCTCTCAAGGCCAAAACGGGGGTTCGATTCCCCCTGGGGGCACTCGCCATCAAAGGGACCATTCATAATTTTGAGTGGTCTTTTTGATTCGAAATATTTTGGTATCATCCCTGACTCCACTGAAAAAACTACCGTGCAGGTGTTCCC
>CALCSH010000062.1 GCA_937893815.1 uncultured Anaerolineae bacterium
GACAGTCCCACTGGCGCTGGCCACCCCGGCGCCAATAAACATGGCTGCCGGGTTGAGCATGGTTTGCAGGTGTAGGCTGTCTTGCCAGTATTGGTAGACGGCCGTATTGATGGTCATGGTTGTGCCCCCAGCAATATTCTCCGAGACGAAGGCCTGCGCTCCGCCGCCGAATCCGAATGCGATGGCGCGCTGTGTGGCGTTAGAGCCGCCCGCACCGACATGTGTGATCTGTCCGATAGCAGCCTGGTAATCGCTCTGAGATTGTGCGGAGGCCATCAAGGCGTTATCGATTGCCAGGGCGGGTAATCCCTGCGAGGTACGGAAGGCATTCACCGCAGAGACCACCGAATAGGGGTCTTCGGCGAGGAATATGCGCGGGAGCGGTTTCAGGCTCAGAGAAAACAGAGCCAGCCCCAAGAGGAGAAAGTAAATTCGCTTATTCATGGGTGAGAAATGGGACGCACTTTTAAAGTGCATCCCACTTATAGCATTGCTTGCAGCACAATCCCCATAACTACACCTAGCACCACCCCAGCGAGAATATCGGAGAGGTAATGCACGCCCATTGCCACACGCCCCAGAGCAACGAGCGGTGCCCAGACGGTGAGGGCAAAGCCAAACCAGGTTGGGCCGAGGCCGATTGCCATCGCGGCTAGCATAAAGGCGCGCGTCGCATGCCCCGAAGGGAAGGAGTGCGGGTCGGTGCTGCGGTAGATGCCGCCCCATTCCCCTTCGGGACGGCGGCGGCGAATCGTGAATTTGAGCGCCATGACCAGCACGGCGGTGATGACAATCGCTATCAATAGATCAGCGGCGCGCGATTTCCATTCGGGAGTGCCGAGAAACCAGACGGCGATCAGCACAGCGGCACAGAACCAGGAATCACCAGAATGGGCAAAAAAAGCCGAGATCGTGCGCAGCAATCCAGGTTGTTCGGCCACGCGCAATTTTTGCGAGATGCGCGCGTCGGTAGCAAGAAGATTTTCAAAACTCATGCGGCGCTTTGCTTATCCATATCAGCGCGCAGGAGTTCGAGTTGATGAGGCTTATCTACATCCATGGCCGGTTCTGCATGATCCCAAATGATCGCTCGACCGGTGATATGGAGACGTTTGGTGACCCGCGTAATGGCCTGATCGAGAGATAGTTTTCCCATTAGGAGCAAGAGCAGGGTCATGATGCCAATCGAAGCCGCCTGCTTGAGCGGGCTTTTGCGTTTGCCGATGAGTTCTTCCCACATGGCCAAATGTTCGGGGTCAGTGGTCATGGTTTTGTGGGCAATATGAATATCGGCCCCGCAAACGTGCATATCGGCCAATTTGGTAAAGGTGCGGTTTGAGCCGGGGTAGCGCGTTTCCATGACTTCGCGTTTCACAATGCCATAATAAATATCGTGGCGGGTTTGCATAGCACTCTCGATCAGCCAATCGACCATTTCGCCATTGATGGCGGGAATATCCGATGAAACGATGAGCGCATATTCGGCCTGGGGATTTATTTGTAGCATGGTGTCGATTCCAGCTACGAGATTGGCGAGCATGCCCCCCTGGTTTGGAACGAAATGCAGCGGATGGCTGTAGGTGATGCCGCTGTCTTCCGGCAAGCCAATGATGATGACCTGATCAACTTTTTTGGCTTCGCTAAGGGCGTCCAGCACCCATTGGATCATTGGTTTCCCGGCGACATCCACCAGCGCTTTGGCGTTGCCCTGGGTATATGCGTAGAGCGGTTCATCCGGTTGAGGGATACCGCCCGCAATGACGATAGCATCCATGATTAATTTAGCTCCTGAATTTGCGGTTCGAAACCCAGTTGATCGAGGATTTCATCGTACTCTTCCCAGGTGAGGGGGCGTTCCTTGCCAGAGACGGCTACCAGGGCGGCTTCCATCATATTGGTGCCAAACGAACGACCATCCAGCACGGGGGTCGTGGTAACGAGGTATTTCACGCCCAGACTCCGGAAGAGTTCCACATCTGCTGGGGTGGTGGTGTTGGTGACGATAATTTTACCGTTCATATCATCAGGCATGTGGCTTTTGACGTAATGACAGTCACCGGCGATAATCGTGGCCCACTGATAGTATTTTTCATACTTGGGAACGCGTTCGTCTTGTTTCTCTCCGGTGGGGTAAAGCCATTCGAAGGGGAAGCGCGTGACGATGGGGATCATCAACTTGGCAAGCAAGCGCAGGCCATTAAGACTCTTGATCGCCAGGGGCACGCCCAGAGCGAACATCAGATCACCGAAGATCACCTCATAGCCTGCCTCGACAAACGATTTCGACAGGCCCCAGCGATCCACCCCCAGGGTGACAAAGACTTTGCGCCCTTTTTCGTTAATATAATCGCCTAATTTTTTATCCAAAAAAGCCGGGGCTTTATTTTCCAGCGTGTTCTTCAATCCACCACCATCGACCAGTGGTGTTTTTTTTACAAAGCGTACCATCGG
>CALCSH010000063.1 GCA_937893815.1 uncultured Anaerolineae bacterium
TACTCAGCGTTCTCTGCGTACTCCGCGGTGTTCTATCTTCATTTGACCAACACAAGATCTGTGCGAAATAGGCAAAATAGCAGAAATTTCGTTTTATCTCATATAATGGAGAGACTTCCGAAGTTTTCTCTCTGTGATTTTAGAAAGCCTCGAATTATAAGCCTATGAAATTTTAAAGTGAGGAACAATGTCGAACGTAGCCATAATCACCGATAGTACGGCCTATTTGCCAGATGAAATTGTCGACCAATACAAGATCTCAGTTGCGCCGCAGGTGCTGATTTGGGGCGAAGAAACTCTGCGCGATGGTGTGGATATTCAGCCGACCGAATTTTATAATCGCTTGAGCACTGCCGATGTGATGCCCACAACATCGCAGGTGGCGATTAAAGATTTTAAAGAACTCTTCGAAAAATTGCTGGAAGAAGGTAAAGATATTCTGGCGATACTGGTTTCAGATAAACTATCGGGCACGATTAGCTCCGCTACGCAGGCTCTGGAATTTTTCCCTGATGCGAAGATTGAAATTGTCAACTCATATGGTGTGGCAATGATGTTGGGGTTTGTGGTTCTCGAGGTGGCGCGCGCGGCTGAGAAAGGTGCTTCTTTGGCCGAGTGTAAAATGCTGGCTGAAGAACTCAAACAACGCACGGGTGTTGTCTTTGCCGTGGATACGCTGGAGTTTCTCCATCGCGGTGGGCGGATCGGTGGCGCTTCTCGATTTCTGGGCACTGCCCTACAATTAAAGCCGATTCTAGAAGTGCGAGACGGCCAGGTAGAAGCGATTGAGCGTGTGCGCACAAAAATAAAAGCGCATAAACGCCTGATTGAAATATTGGAAGAGCGTACCCGGGGTAGCCAAAGCATCAAGCTGGCCACGCTGCATGCCTCAGCCTATGATGATGCCAGAGCGTTGTTGGAAGCTGCGCAAGCCCATTTGGGAAATGTGGATGAAACCATTTTCTCGGAAGTCAGCCCGGTGGTTGGAACTCATGCTGGCCCTGGGACCGTGGGATTGGCGTATATGATCAGCTAAGCCAACGGTACGCATTTCACTGGTAGTAGTTTGAATTCAATCCGTTCAAGAATAAGCAGGAATGAATGACAGCCCGTCATTCATTCCTGCTTTGTGTTTTCATCTGAAGTTTTGACGCATCAGAAAAATCGTGGTACGCTACTTTCCATTCTGTGCGGAAGCGCAGAAAAAAGCTAAAGATAAAGAGTTGAACCATGACCGAAATTCGGGATTTACCATTATTAGCAATTCTATCGGTGGATAAACTGATTTTGCATGAACATCATGATCCACAGCGCACCCCACCGATTGCGCGGGCGATTCAAGAGAGCGGCACGCTGCGTAACCCACCGATTGTGGTGCCATTGCGCAATGAATCCAATTCGTATATGGTGCTGGATGGTGCCAATCGAGTGACGGCCATTCAAAGCCTGGGACTTGAACATATTGTAGTGCAGGTTGTCATGGCAGATGATCCAGGGCTTAAGCTGACGCCCTGGCACCATGTAGTATGGGGGCCTTCCTCTGCGGATCTAATTGATTGGATACTGGCGTTGCCGGATGTGATTGTCCAACCTGGGGACAGCGATATGATGACCCACTATCCCCAGAGTTTGCACACATTGGCGGTAATTAGCTGCCCGCACGATGAGTACTATGAGTTGCTCTCAACGCACCATAAATTACTGCATCGCATTCGATTGCTCAACCGCGTGGTAGATGCGTACAAAGATCGCGCCAATCTGGATCGCACGCTGATGACGGATATGGATGCTCTTGAAAAGAATTATCCGAATCTATGTGGTTTGGTGAGGTTGCCTCAATTACGAATTGATGAAGTTTTGTATATTGTCAGTAAAGGGCAGTTGATGCCGTCGGGCAGCACGCGGTTTCTGATCTCGCCGCGGGTATTACATATCAACTTCCCGCTCGATGAACTTGCCGCGGAAAAATCGTTGGAAGAGAAGAACGCAGCCTTGCAAGCCTGGATGAAAGCGCGTCTGGCTGCCAAGCGTTTGCGATATTATGCAGAATCGACTTATCTTTTTGATGAGTGATGTATTGGCAATATCATTGCGATGTATGCATGACTCCACTGCAAAAAGGTTATCTTACCGCAGAGATCGCTGAGATTTTTAAAAATCAGTTTAAAATTTCTGAACTTTGCTCAGATTATGATGTGAATTCTTAAGCCTGGTTTTAAGTTTTTCTCTGCGTTCTTCGCGTTCTCCGCGGTAAAAAGGTTTTTTCAGTGGAGTCATGCATGACAAAAGAATTTAATTTATGAGGTCTCATCGCGCTGTTTGAGAGCAATATCCTTGGAGATTAAACAATGGACATTTTTTTTACAGATCCTTCAGATATACCGGTGCCGCCTGACGAAGTCCGTATTCGCCAGTTTAGGGCCGAACCGTGGCCAGATGGCCGCCGGATTAAGATATTCCTCGAAGTGACGCCGTTTCAAAAGCGGCCCAGCGGTGAGGTGACAATTAGTGATGCCCTCGGAAATATTGTGGCGAACGCCAATATTATCGAAACGATTGACCCGAAGATGGAACTCACCATGCATCTGCGTGATGCAGAACCCCACGGTATCTACAAGGCCGCCGTGCAGCTTTTTTTCATTCAGGAGATTGAAGACGAAGTTCAAGAAGATGAAATCTTGGTGCGCCCGGAGCGTATCCATGTGGATTCGGCTGAAACTGAGTTTGAAATCGTCAACTAATCGAAACCCCAGGAATTTTACCCACAACTTCCGTGAAAAAAATCTTCGCTGCTCACGGCTATATGATTAGGACTTACGCACTTGTACAAGAGAATACCCGAAAATAGGTGGGGGGGGGCGAAGCCCCCCCCACCTATTTTCGGGATATTTTTTATCGAGTTGCGTAAGTCCTAATCATAAAAGTCTGGCTTCTGAAATCCCTGAGGTCTTGATGAAAAAGGATGTCTGTGCAAATTCCGGCTGATTTTCTGAAGCGCATGCAAGAGCAATTGGGGGATGAATTTGGCGTATTTCTGAGTCATTATGATCAGCCTGCCGATATTGGATTGCGGGTGAACACGTTAAAGCTCACCCCTGAGAGCTTTGCAGAGCGGACTCCTTTCGAGTTGGTCCCTGTGCCCTGGGCGCCAGCCGGCTTCTTGCTTTCCCCAGAAGAACGCCCTGGTAAACATCCCTACTACACCGCCGGTTTATATTATCTACAAGATCCTGCGGCGATGGCCGTAGCCGAATTGCTCAATCCGCAACCCGGAGAGCGCGTGCTCGATCTGGCAGCCGCGCCGGGGGGGAAAACCACGCATATCGCCGCAAAAATGAAAAATCGTGGCTTGCTTGTGGCTAGCGATCCTCAAGCGCATCGGACGCAGGTTTTGGCGAAAAATATCGAGCGCTGGGGGGCCAAAAACACCATTGTGCTTAGTGAAACGCCCGCACGGTTGGCTGACCATTTCGGGGCCTATTATGACCGAGTGCTTGTGGATGCGCCCTGTTCCGGCGAGGGCATGTTCCGTAAAGAACCCGCCATGCGTGCCGATTGGTCGCCCAAGCTGGTGGCGAGTTGTGCCTTGCGCCAGGATGAGATTCTGGAAGACGCCGCCCGGTTGGTGCGCCCCGGCGGTGTTTTGGCTTATGCAACCTGTACTTTTGCTCCGGATGAAGATGAGGGCACAATCGCCCGCTTTTTGGAGGCGCACCCCGAATTTGAGATCGAATCCACGCCGCACTTCCCTGGCTTCTCTGCCGGTCGCCCCGAATGGTTGCCCGAAGTGAAAAATCCGGCACTGGCACAACTAGTGCGTTTATGGCCGCAAAGCGCACCAGGGGAGGGTCACTTTATTGCCTTGTTGCGCAAGACGGGCGGCATTGATGCGCCGCATCACCCCGCCATGCCTGTGCCGCTGGATACAGAAGCGGGTCTGGATTTTGACCGCTTTTGCGCAGAAACATTGCACGGACAATTTTCCGTGGCGAATATTTCACAAATGGGGGCATATCTTTATGCGCTGCCTGAAAATTCGCCGGATCTACGCGGTTTGCGCGTCGTTCATTGGGGTTGGTGGCTGGGAGCCGCCAAGAAAAAACGCTTTGAACCCTCCCATGCTCTGGCAATGGGCTTGCAACCAGAACAGGTAAAAAATACTTATGACCTCCACCTGGGCGATCCGGCGCTAGATGCTTATTTGCGTGGCGATGTGCTCACCTCACCAGGCGAAAATGGATGGGTGCTGATCCGTGTTGATGGTTTTGCGCTGGGGTGGGGCAAGCGCGTTCAAGGGCGTATCAAACCCCACTTTCCCAATTGGCTGCGACAGTTCTGAAAATTCGAAAAAATATTAACGTGCTAAAATTTACCCATGCAATTCCCATCTGATTTGCCTGAGAAACGCAAACCCCGCCGAGCAAGTGGCATCACACTGACTCGCACGAGCCTGATCTTGCTGTTGGCGATTAACTTGCTGATTCTGGGGGCGTTAGCCTGGAGTGCATTTCGTTCGCGGGTCGATATTGGTGGACTGGTCACTACGCAAGAAATCGATCAAACGGATAGTCCACTTGCCGAAACCCTCCTGCCGACGGCATCCCCGGACGCCACACAAAATGCGCCCCAAAACACGCCATTGCCCGCCGATGAAGTTGGCCTGCTGCTACTGGCCATTCGTGAAGGCCTGGATACGCACCTCTTTGCCTACCGACCCGTGGAGCGGAGCAGCGACACCCTGCCGCTGACGCGTTTAACCAGCGGAACCTGGGACGATATCACCCCGGCCCTCAGCCCCGATGGGCGCTGGATTGCGTTTTCATCCAATCGCAGTGGTGAATGGCAAATCTACCTCTGGAATCTCGAAGATGGGCAGATCGCTCCGCTGACCAACCAGCCCGGCTATAAGGCATCTCCCACCTGGTCGCCCGATGGCCTATGGCTGGCCTATGAAGGGTATTCGGAAGAAAGCCTGGATATTTTCATTCAGGCGGCGGATGGCAGCACTTCCCCGATGGCAGTTACCAACCATCAGGCGGCAGATTTCTCCCCGGCCTGGTCGCCGCAGGGGCGTATGATTGCCTTCGTCTCCACACGCGGCGGACGTGAGCAAATCTGGCTGGCGGATTTGGATCAGAGCGGTGAAGCGCGGTTTACGTCCATCGAAAATCTTGGCGAAGCGCGGGCTTTGCACCCGTTGTGGTCACCCGATGGGCGCTATCTCAGTTGGGGGGCGGTTCTGAATGATGGCTTTCATAAGATTTTTTCCTGGGATCGTGAAATGCCGCAGCACCCGCCGCTTGAACGAGTCAGTGGAGATGCTCCCGCCTGGAGCCGCACTGGCAACATTATTTACGCAGTATTGGATACACCGCACCAGAATTACCTGACCGCTTACGATCTTGCACAGCCCGGTCTGGTCTGGTTGCCCCCGGTGGCACTGCCAGGGAAAATTGAAAGTATCACCTGGGTCGATTTGGCGATAGAAGCCCTGCTCCCCGCTCAACCAGGAGCCGCACCGACTGCCTTGTGGAACCCGGCGGTTGAGCCGAATCCTGAAATTCCAGGCGGGCGATGGAGCGTTGTAGACTTGCAGGATATCGCCGCCCCGTATCCACAACTACACGATCGTGTCGATGAGGCCTTCAATGGGTTGCGAGCGAAAGTGGCCGAACAAACCGGCTGGGATGCGCTTGCCGTGCTTGAAAATGCGTATGTGCCGCTCACGATTCCCTTGCCGCCCGGATACCAGCAAGATTGGCTCTATACCGGGCGCGCATTCGCTCTTAGTCCTTTGCCGGTTCACGCGGGCTGGCTGGCGGTTCTGCGTGAAGATTTCGGCCAGGAAACCTATTGGCGCGTTTTCCTGCGCGCTCGCCATCAGGATGGCACACAGGGGCAGCCGTTGCACGCCTTACCTTGGGATTTTGATGCCCGCTATCGCGACGAACCGCTGCCCTATGAGCATGGCGGAGCGTTGTTGAGCAATATCCCCGGCGGCTATTGGATCGATCTTACCGAGTTGGCGGCTGCCTATGGCTGGCAGCGATTGCCCGCCTTCTCGAATTGGCGTGCAGCCTATAGCGCGTCACATTTCAATGAATTTGTGCGCACTGATGGCCTCGATTGGCAATCTGCCATGCTCGAACTTTATCCGCGTGAAGTACTGATCACACCCACTTCGATTCCCACCCATACCCTCACGCCGACTCCAACTAACACCTTTACCCCCAGCGTCACACCGAGCATCACACTCACACCCACCATCACCCTCAGCCCTTCTGTGACGCCTTCGCTCACCCTGCCGCCCGCAACCACGCCAACACCATGAAAAAACCGCTTTTTATCATGGCGACGCTGATCGCACTGTGGCTTCTTCCCGCCTGTTCAGTGGTTGGGAATGCGCCTCTTCAGGACGCGCCCGCGGAGGAGGCAGAATCCACGCTGGTAGCTGAACCCACCCTCGAGCAGGCTTCCGCTACACCCACACAGGTGGTTGCCGCACTCGCTGTGGGTGCAACTCCCGGGGTGGCCGCGCCCATTCCCACACCGGAAGAAGATCCCCTGCGTTTTGTTTTCCCCGATGCAGAATTGCCCGCAGTATCGATCTGGCGACCGGCGTTATATTCAATCCCCTGGGAGCCAACTTCGGTGGATCATTTTTATTTTGCCCGGCCAATTGCTGCCGATGAAGTCAACTGGCCTTTGGATGAATATCGCTATGGCGGTGTGTTTTTTGCTGATGTGGTGCATACCGGTGTCGATATTCCCGCTCCGCTAGGGACACCGGTGCTGGCGGCAGGAAGCGGCAAAGTGATTTGGTCGGGGTATGGACTTTACCGCGGCATTCATGGAGATACAAGCGATCCTTATGGACGTGCGGTGGTCATTCAACACGATTTTGGCTATCTCGGTAGGCGCTTGTACACCGTCTACGGACATATGAGCGAAATTTATGTGCCGCGCGGCGAAGTTGTGAAAACCGGCGATGTGATCGGGCTGGTTGGCGCTACGGGCAAAGTGACCGGGCCGCATCTGCATTTGGAGGTGCGCTGGGGTGAGTTGGATTTCTTCGATACGCTCAATCCAGAGTTATGGCTGGCGCCGCCGCAGGGCTGGGGATTATTGGTGATGCGTGTTATGCGCACGGACGGCGGTATACTCCCTCGCCAGCCTGTGAAGATCACATCGATTAACACCGGACAAACCTGGATAGCCCACTCCTATGCGTTCGGCACAGTAAACTCCGATTGGTACTATCAGGAAAACCTGGTCGTGGGTGATCTGCCCGCTGGCCGTTATGAGATTCGAACTTCCTATGTGGGAAAACTCTATACGCTGGAGTTCGAGGTGAATCCTGGGCGAGTGAGTTTTATCTCGTTCCAGGGTAGAAATGGATTTGGCCAGACGCTACCACCGCTGCCCGGAGCCGATTTTATCCCTGGTGAGCAGTCCCTTGACAACTAGAACATTCGTGCTAAACTTGGGTAAATTTTCCAAATGATTTCTATCAAAAGGTACTTTTACATTGTATCGCGCGGACTTTGGCTTTTGTTGAAGCCGCTATCAATTGGCGTTCGTATCTTGATGGTTCGAGAAGATCAGGTGTTATTAGTTAAGCATGTTTATCAAGATGAATGGTTTTTGCCGGGGGGATTAGTGGAGCAAGGTGAATCGCTGGAAGACGCTGCCCGGCGTGAAACATCCGAAGAAGTGGGTGCAGAATTGCACGATATTGCACTTTTTGGTGTTTACTCACATTTTGAATTTCGCAAGATCGATCACGTGATTGTTTTTCTGTCGCGTGATTTTTCGTTAAATGGAAAATCAGATGATGAAATCGAGCAAAGCGCTTTCTTTAGTTTGCACAACTTACCTGAGGAAATGGCTCCCGGCAGCAAAACACAGGTAGAAAGTTATCTAAGCAACGCACTGCCGCAATATGAAGTGATATGATAGAGTGTGCGCAATCCGGTGAGAAATTTACGTTATACAAAACTGCGCAGGTAACTGCTCAGGCTGACGCCTTCGCAGAGACAAT
>CALCSH010000064.1 GCA_937893815.1 uncultured Anaerolineae bacterium
TTGCCATGTTCTCTATTCTAGCACTCAACTCAGCAACTCTTTTCTCATCCCTATTCTCTCTTAGTTTCGCCAACTTCGCTCGCTGGGATTGCTCAATTGCAGGGTCTACAGCCATGCGTTCTATGTCTATATTTTCATCTACCTGGAATTTATTCACACCGACCACAATATCTTCTTCACGCTCAATCGCTTTTTGGGCATCATAAGCCGCATTCTGGATTTCGCGTTGCATATAACCTTGCTCAATTGAATTCAGTGCGCCACCCATCTCGTCAATTTTGGTGATATAGGCTTCAGCGGCATTTTCCATTTCGTCAGTCAGGTATTCGATATAGTATGAGCCTGCCAGCGGATCAATCGAATCCGCTACGCCGGATTCATGGGCGATGATCTGCTGCGTTCGCAAAGCGACTCGTACCGATTTCTCAGTTGGGAGCCAGAGGGCTTCATCCATGCTGTTGGTGTGCAGGGATTGCGTCCCGCCGAGAACGGCGGCTAATGCCTGAATGGTGACACGCGCAACATTATTTTCGGGCTGTTGCGCCGTTAATGTGGACCCGGCGGTTTGGGTGTGGAAACGCAACTTCCACGATTTGGGGTTTTTTGCCCCGAAACGCTCTTTCATGGTACGCGCCCATAATCGGCGTGCTGCGCGGTATTTGGCGATTTCCTCGAGAAGATTGTTATGTGCGTTAAAGAAAAATGACAACTGCGGGGCGAAATCATCTACATCCAACCCGGCATCTATTGCCGCCTGGACGTATGCGATCCCGTTCGCCAGCGTGAACGCCATCTCCTGCACCGCCGTCGAGCCAGCTTCACGGATATGGTATCCCGAAATGCTGATCGTATTCCAGCGCGGCACTTCGGCCTGACAATACTGAAAAATATCCGTTATCAGGCGCATCGAAGGCGTCGGCGGGTAAATATAGGTCCCCCGCGCAACATATTCCTTGAGAATATCATTTTGGATCGTGCCGCGCAGCTTGCTCACATCCGCGCCCTGTTTTTTGGCAACCGCGATATACATCGCCAGCAAAATGGCAGCGGGGGCGTTGATGGTCATCGAAGTCGAAACTTTATCCAGCGGAATCTCGTAGAAGAGTTGTTCCATATCTTTTATGGATGAAATGGATACCCCAACTTTTCCCACCTCCCCCGCCGCGAGCGGATCGTCGGCATCGTAGCCGATCTGAGTCGGGAGATCGAACGCGACCGATAGGCCTGTTTGCCCCTGATCGAGCAGATACCGGTACCGAGCATTCGACTCTTCGGCGCTGGCGTAACCAGCGTACTGGCGCATTGTCCAGAATCTGCCCCGATACATGGTCGGCTGAACACCGCGCGTAAATGGGTACTCGCCCGGGAACCCGAGAGATGCCATTTTATCGGGAGCAAGCTCAGGGTCAAGTGCGAGACGAGGCACTTCTATCCCAGAAGAGGTTTTGAATTCACTTTTTCGTTCTGAGAACTTCTTGCATCTTTCTTCCCAGCGTTTACGCGCGGCCTGAATAGTCATTTTGTCACCTGTATTTAGAATTTACATCCATTATAATATCAATAAGTAATTAGCTATTCTGAACATAGATTAATTTGCGAGGAGAGCTTTATCCGACGAAGCAATCTCATAAGTTATGGGACTGCTTCGTCGCAAGAGCGAGCTCCTCGCAAAGGCATATAATAGGAGCTATCTATGAAGGTGATCGCAAATATCGCAGCAGCTATTTTGATCTTTTTCGGCGTAATGTTCATCTGGGG
>CALCSH010000065.1 GCA_937893815.1 uncultured Anaerolineae bacterium
CGCACCCCACCCATACCCTTTTTTCGGAATTATCTCTGCGAAGGCGTTAGCCTGAGCAGTTTCAAACTATCGCAGCATAGCCAGCAAATCGCTGACAGCGCTGATTTTGACACACTCAGCCTGGGGGAAAACATCGCGTGGATCGACTAAAATGGGGAAAATACCGGCACGCCGCGCCCCAACAATATCCGCAAAATAATTATCGCCAATATAGAGCATATGTTCAGGCTGGCTGCGAGTGATTTCAAAGGCGCGCTCAAAAATCGCTGGATCCGGCTTCCAGGTATTGACTTCTGCGGCGACATACGCAAAATCAAGGTAAGGCATCAAACCCAGTTCTTCACACTCTTCATGGCAAGGCGATGTACGGTTCGAGATTAATCCGATGTGATAGCCTTCGTCGCGTAAAATCTTCAGGGTTTCGATATCTTCAGGGTGGACAACACTTCGGGGGCTGAATTCTGTATCCATGCGTTGAGCCAACTCCGAGCCAAGTTCCGCCGCATCCAGCCCGTTGCTGCCGAGCGCTTCGATGTAGCGTCGTGCGTAATTTTTCCAAAATGTCCCATTCAAACGATCATATTTTTTTACATCTTCCAACAGTTCCGCGGATTGCGCCCAATAATAATGCGCCCACTGTGCGCCAGCCCGTCGGCAACCGGGATTGTTGGACAAGCCAAGCTCTACCGCAAAACCATACATGGTTTCATCAGCGTTAGGGATACTGTGACGTAAGGTACCATCCAAATCAAAGATGATGGTTTCGGTATGTTGGGGGAGCATTTCAGCCTCCGATATACGACATTTCCACTTTTGGCGATGCCGGGGTTTCTGATGAGCGCGATTCGGAATAATTATCGCTGCGTAGCCGCCAGATACCGGCAATCTGCTGGTGGAGTTCTGCGTCCGAGGCGCCATCGCGCAGCAAGGCGCGCAAATCATTTCCGTGATTACCAAAAAGGCAAGTATACAACTCGCCTTTGGCCGAAAGTCTCAGACGCGTACAGTTGCCACAGAAAGGCTGCGTGACGGAGGCAATAATGCCAATTTCTCCACCGCCATCTTTGAAACGCCAGCGATTAGCGACTTCGCCGCGGTAATTGGCTTCCAGAGGCTCAATCGGTATCTCGGCGTCAATCGTTTCGACAATTTCTTTGGCCGGTACCACATCATCCATGCGCCAGCCGTTGGTGGAGCCAACATCCATGAACTCGATGAAGCGTAATATGTGACTACTGCCATGAAAATAGCGAGCCATCGGCAGAATATCGTTATGATTGACCCCGCGTTTGACCACCATATTAATTTTCAAGGGTGCCAGACCCGCTTCTGTCGCAGCGGCTAGGCCATCAAGTACGGTTTGCACCGGGAAGTCAACATCGTTCATTTGGCGAAATGTAGCATCGTCCAGCGCATCCAGACTAACCGTAACCCGATCGAGGCCGGATTTCTTCAGGAGTTGCGCCTTGCGCGCCAGCAACGATCCGTTGGTGGTCATGGCAATTTCAATCTCAGGGATTTCTGCCAACATGCCGATCAGCGTTTCCACTTCACGGCGCAGCAGTGGCTCACCACCGGTAAGCCGGATTTTGCGTACACCCAGCGAAACCAAAATGCGTGCCAGACGAGTAATCTCTTCGAAGGTTAGCAGCTCTGATTTGGGTAAAAAAGCGTGCTCGCGTCCGAAAATTTCTTTTGGCATACAGTAGGCACAACGAAAATTACAGCGATCGGTGACAGAAATGCGCAAGTCACGCAGCGGGCGCTGATATTGGTCGATGAAGTCAGCTTTGTAGAGTGTGCTCGGCATACTTAATGGAAAATATTGATCAATACAATTGTCTCGCCACCCAGCGGGTTTGTGCTGATTGTAACGGTGGCAGTTTCAGCCGCATTTCCATAGGCCAGTACAGTGTAACTCAATGAGCTTACAGAATTATTGTCATCTTTCGTCCAGCCATCAACCGGCATTTCGGCCTGATAAAAATCGACAACACTCTGATATGCCAGCGGCGTGGTATACGACACCAGACTTTCACTGCCTACAAAATTATTCATTTCGGCATTGACCAGCGGGATATTCGCTGGCGCCTCACCGTACGCGCCTTGCGTCAGCGCCACACCCAAAGTGGCAATCGCATCGGATGCTTCACCCGGAATCTCCGTCATGGCAGCTTGCACCGTCGCAATCAGGCCGCTTTCTTCGGCGAAGGTTGCGGCCGCTTCAACGGTTTTCAAAATGCCGCTGCCCTCGACCTGAGTAATAATTTCCTGACCAGCGGTTGCCAGAGCCGCTGCGGTACGCGCAGCACTCTGTACCTGTCCCGCCTTTTCAGCAATATCACTAATCGCGCTGCATGAAATTGCCAGCAGCGCGGCAAACATAAGAAGAATCGGCCAACCATAGCGGTATTTGTTCATCTTTAAGCTCTCCTTAGCATTGCTTACAACACCTTTCGGTTAAGTTTTACCACAGTTTTTCGGGAAGTATGCAACCCGCTGATAGCACTTGCGTATACTATTCTACAAAATCTCAATTTGTAACGGCTCCACTCCAAGCATTTGCAGGAGCCATCATGACAAAATATGGAGGTAAAACTATGGGCATCATCGAATTTATCGTTGGGATTGTTACCGGAATATTGGGGTTGGTGTTTGGGCTGATTGGTGTCATTTTGGGGATTGTTGGTGGGGTCATTGGCCTGGTGGTGGCACTCGTGTTAGGGGCAGTGCTGCTTGTCATCGGGCTGGTACTGCTTCCCCTTGGCTTGCTGATTTTCATTCTGATTTTAATTTTCTAATGCGTGGGCACGTTCCAAAGAGCATAAAGGGACAAGGTTGAATTTCGCAGCCTTGTCCCTTTATGCTCTTTGCTCTATTCACTGGCTTTGCTCGAAATATACTTGTTCTCCATCCCAGGAAAGCTGCAAGGTCATTAAATAGCTGCCCAGTGCGCTGACTTCTGCGACAATGCCATTCTCATCCATGTCGATGCGCTGCACTTGATATTCCATTTCGGTAAGCCAATTTGCAATGGCATAGTAGGCTTCGGCAACCGGGTGAGCGGTGAAGGGCTGCGCCGCGCCCTCCGCCATCGCAGTCAATACCGCATTGATGGCCTGCACAGTTTCGGCGGCTTGCACATAGTGCCCGGATTGCAACTGCTCATCGGCGGCGACGAGCATCGTCTCGAGGGTAATATTCTCAACGTGATCAGGTGGACGCGTTAGATCGGCTGTGATGCCATACTCACGCATCTGCGGGCCATCGGGCAGCCAGGCCGTGAGAAAATAGGCGGAGGGGTCGAGCATTTGCTGATAGCGACGCACGGAATCGTAATACTGTACGGTCAGGCGCACATCTTCGCGCAACTCAGGGGAAAGCGATTGCGCTTTGAGCGCCGTGATAAACTGCGCTTCCAGATCGCTCAAATGAATGCCAAATTGGGTTTGCAAGGCCCGGTCAATGGCCTGGGCCTGCCCGTCATTCCCTGGCTCGATCTGACGATAAAACGCATCGAAGGCCCCCCATCCCCAGGTATCGACCATATACTCCACCAGCGCTCCTGCTTCAAGATAACCGATTTCGTGTTGCGATTGGTAGAAATTATCCACCAGAGGCGCCAGGGGCAAATACCAGCTTTCACCGCTCTGCTCATCAACCAGATCAAATAGCGCCGCGGCGCGCGGCATCAGCAATTCGGGCTTGAAATGCCCGCCGGTAAGATACACCGCCAGCCCTTCGACAAAAATAGAAGGGCGCAAGTTCCCGCCCAGCCGCGCATCAAGAATATGCACCATCTCATGATGCAGCACCAGGTCGAAATCGCTGCCAGCATAATTGCGATCGAGATAGGAAATATACACTTCGCCAGTGGCAAATCCGCCATGCCCCACAACCCGCGACATCAGCGTAACGGTAATCGGCTCATCAAATTCGACCCCCAATTTAACCATCACATCGGAGGCTTGTGCATCGGCGCTGGTGAGCAATGCGGCGATATCGCGCTGCGCAGATGTGCCTGAAATATAGTAAAGCAAACAACAGTCGCTCTCATCATATGCCCAGAGTGCCAGGCGCGTTTCACGGGCCAGTTCGTCCGCGGGGAGCAGGGAGAAGGTTTCAGTCCAGGTGGGGCCGTCGGGAAGAATCGTCAGGCTTAAATCATGCGCGCCCGCCTCCAGCCCCGCGGTGTTCCACACCCAGGAAAGAGTCGCCTGCTGACGGCCACCGATTCCAAAGGGGGCAAACCCTGTCTCGCCAAGTACTTCCCCATTTTCATCCATCATCTGCAAGGAAAATTCAGCCCCAAGCACAGCGCTATCCGGCACAATAACCTCAAAACTGACACGGTCGCCCACATATAAATCGCCATCTGGATGCGGACGGACGATATACTCAGCAACATCGGGCAACGACGGGGTTGGCGTGGCTGGTGGAAGTGTGGCTGTAGGTGGCGGGGGCGTAGCTGTGGCCGTAGCCGTGGCTGTGGGGGGCAATGGCGTACTGGTGGGCGGCGCGAAGATGCTGACCTGGCAGGCCGCCAGCAGCACGAGCAGCACAATTAGAAACCCAAAATTCCTGCGCATGACAATATTATACCTTTGCCGTTGGCCAGCAGACTGGTACAATCGCGCCATTCTCACCAAACGCTTAGGAGGCAATCCCCATGTCACCCATGTTTGTTCCCGGCCCAATGGATGTCGATCCCGAGGTCATGGATGCGCAAACCATCCCCATGCTGCCCCACCGCAGCAAAGAATTTGAAACCATTTTTCATCGTGCGGAAGGCAAAGCGCGCCCTTTATTCGGCACGCAAAACCGTGTTTTCATCAGTGCGTCGTCAGGCACTGGCCTGCAAGAAGCCGCCGTGCGAAATTTTGCACAGTCGAGCGTGCTGGCCTGTGTCAATGGAGCCTTCAGTGAGCGCTGGCTGGAAGTGGCCAAAAGCAACGGCAAATCGATCGATACGGTTGAAGCCGAATGGGGACAGCCCATCCGCCCCGAAGATGTGGCCGCTGCCCTGCGCCAGAAACCCTATGAGGTTTTGACCATCGTGCACAATGAGACCTCCACCGGATTGCAAAACCCAGTAGATGCAATTGCCGCCGCAGCGCGTGGCGTCAGCCCGGATACGTTGATCTGCGTGGATGCGGTCTCTTCCCTGGGAGGTGCGCCGATCGAAATGGATGCCTGGGGGCTGGACTTTGTACTGACATCTTCGCAGAAAGCCCTGGCACTGCCTCCGGGGCTGGCCCTGGGCGCAACATCTGACCGGGCGCTGGAACGCGCCGCCAGCGTGGAAAACCGCGGTTGGTATTTTGACCTGGTGCGTCTCGAAAAACACCGCCTCAAAAATTCCACTCCGGCTACTCCGGCCACATCGCTGATTAACGCCCTTGATTTGCAATTGGATCGCATTCTGGCCGAAGGGTTAGAAAATCGTTTTGCCCGCTACCAATCGATGGCTACACGCGTACACGAGTGGGCGCTATCACACGGGTTCGGCCTGTTCGCCGCCGAAGGTTATCGCTCCCGTACTGTCAGCACAGTAGAAAATCTCCCCGACATTGATGTGGCCGCCTTGAACGCTTTCTTGCTGGAACGCGGTATGCGCATCGCCAACGGCTACGGCACATTGAAGAACAAAACTTTCCGCATTGCCCACATGGGCGAGCTGACGCTGGCCGATGTGAATACCTTGCTGGCCGCGATTGAAGAATTTATGGGTAAATAGGTAATTAGAGATCAGGAGAGCGGGGATTAGTACCTTACGAGTGAAATTCTTGCACAACGAGCAAGAAAATTCACCACGGAGACACAGTACCCTAAAGGGCACAGAGTTCACAGAGTTTTCTCTGTGATTTCACGGAGAATCTCTGTGTTCTCCGTGTCTCTGTGGTAAAAACCCTTATGGTTCCGGTTCGCCCGGAATTAGATAGGTAGGAAAAGAATACCTGACATCCTAATTGCCTGATTACCTGATGACCTGACCCCTAACCTGCTGCCACGATGACCTTTGAAGAAGTCACCTTAGATACGCACGTGTATGGTGGTGAGGCCCTGGGCCGCCTTGCCGATGGCCGCGCTGTATTCGTGCCCTATGCCTTGCCCGGCGAAATGGCGCGCATCCGCCTGACGGATGACAAACCACGTTATGCGCGCGGCAAACTCATCGAAATTGTCACACCTTCTCCCGAACGCATCGCGCCGCGTTGCCCGCATTTTACCCAATGCGGCGGATGCCACTACCAGCATATTCCCTACGAGACGCAATTACAGATCAAAACCGACGTTCTACGTGATCAGTTGGAACGCATAGGAAAGCTCAACAATCCACCCGTGCGCCCTATCGTGCCCTCGCAGCCCTGGAATTACCGCAATCACGTCCAGTTTCACATCACACCCGAAGGTGAGTTGGGCTATCAAGCAGGTGGCTCCAACACTACCCTGCCTATTCGTGAATGCCACCTGCCGACCGAGGCAATCAACCAGGTTTGGCCCTTGTTAGATATGGAAGCCATCCCCAGCCTTGAACGCGTATCCCTGCGTGGCGGTATGAACGACGACCTGATGCTAATTCTTGAAAGCAACGAGCCTGAGCCTGTCGAACTCGAAATTGACCTGCCGCTCTCCGTTGCCTATCTCGGCCCAGGCGGCGCGCTGGTACTCGCCGGTGATGATCACGTCATCATCGAGATTCAGCAGCGCCTGTTCCGGGTTTCAGCGGGATCATTCTTTCAGGTCAATACACCAATGGCAGAGCAAATGGTGGCGCATGTACTCGAAAACCTACCTCTCACGCCACAGACCACATTGGTGGATGCATATTGCGGCGTGGGCTTGTTCAGCGCCTTTCTAGCCCCGCATGTCGGCAGGCTAATCAGTATCGAAGATTCGCCCGATGCCTGTGAAGATTTTGAAGTCAATCTGGATGAATTCGACCATGTAGAATTATATGAGGCTCCGGTGGAGGACGTGCTCCCGACGTTGGATGCACACCCCCAGATCATCGTGGTCGATCCGCCTCGCTCAGGGCTGGCGCGTCCCGCCCTGGACGCTATCTTGTCTCTGGGGCCGGATGTACTGGCCTATATTTCCTGTGATCCCGCCACCCTGGCGCGGGATGGCAAACGGTTATCCAATGGGGGATACCAACTTCAGCAGATCACACCCTTTGATCTTTTTCCCCAGACCTATCACATCGAAAGCATCAGCTTTTGGACAGCCGCAAAATAAAAGTCGGAACGCACAACATTTCGGTCTTATATTTTGCGTTCATTTCACCCTTGCAAAACTAGAACTTTTTAGCTATAATTAGAACATAGGTTCTAACCCCTGAGGGTTGCGCCCTATTATTTTTACAGCGTATCGCCTCGACATACGAAAAACATCTTTCGATGAAATTGGGTCGGTATACCCTCAGGGCGGAACTGATCACTACTGATCAACTATGGAGGCTGAAATGGATATTGGAATGCTTTGGTTCGATAATGATAAGAATTGCGATCTCGATGCAAAGGTAGAGCGAGCCGCCACGTATTACCATAAAAAATACGGGCAGTCTCCTAATCTGTGTTTTGTGCACCCCTCCATGCTCTCAATGAGCGAGAAGCCGCACAAACCATCCGCCGTGGAAGTACGCACATCGCAATCGCTGCTGCCCAATCATTTTTGGCTGGGCATATATTCGCAATAACTCACTCGATCACACTCTCCCCTTTTGGTAAAAGCCCTGCCGGTTTGTCTCCTCAGACGTGCTCTCGAACTCGGTGGGGTTTTTCATTTTCTCAATAAAACGGGATGCAGAAGGTGGGGCGCTCTTTCATTAAGGTCATTTCTACCAAAAAGCGCCCGGAAAAGTGCGCATCATCCAAGTAAATCTATGCGCAAGTACTCCGCAAAACTTAAACAGACAACCGTACAATAAAGGTATCCAGAGCGATATCTCCATCAACTCGCCCGGTTTTGATGGCTTCGTCAATTTCCAGCAATTCACGATAGATCTTTTCCAAAGTTAGCGGAGAAAAATTGCGCGCCTGGTTGATGATTTTGCCAATCACAAAACGGTGCGTTTTTAATTCGCGGGCAATATCATCTTGCCGGAAACCTGCGTCCAGTAATTCACGGGTTTGAATCAGCAAGCGAAACTGACGCACCACCATGCCCATCAAACGCAAGGGATCATCGTCGTCCAAAAGCTGGTGCAGCAGTCGTAAGGCCTGCTTTCCCTGTCGGTTGCCCAACGCGTCTACCATAGCGAAGACATCGCTGCTGCCCACCTGCGCCACCAGGTGCTCCACATCATCCGGCTCGATAGGGCGGCTGTAATTCGAGTAGGCCAATAATTTATGAATCTCCTGCGCGGCAATGCGTGGATTGTCACCGACCAGACTGGCGAGCAACGCCGCACCCTCGGGGGTCATCTCGCCCCCTTCGGATTTGGCAAAATTTTGCATCCAGCGGGTTAATTCCGCGCCGCGTGCCAGTAAAAATATTTTTTCAAAGACGCGGCCATCCTGCGCCGCGGCCCATTTTTGCAGCCAATGCAATTTCTTTTTCTTCTTATCCTGATACGATTGCAAAGGATTAGAGATGGCGAGTACCAACGCGGTGGTTGGCGGCACACTGGAAAGCAATTGTTTAAAACGCTCTCGCATAGGCGCACTGGACAGGTTACCCAGGGGGTCGTAGACAACCACCAGGCGGCGCTCTGCCAAGAAGGGCATCGTCTGGACAACCGCGGCGAGGTCATCCAGTGCTAGTTGGCCTTTCTCCACTCGAGAGGTATTCATCTGCGCCGTGGCAGGGTCACCCAGTTTGCGCTCCATGCTGGAGATAAACTGAGCGATGGCGTAATCATCGTCGCCATGCAAAAGATAAATTACCGGTTTATCGGCCATTGACTTATCCCCGCGTGGTAATACGATGCGCTTTCAATCGACCGAGGTTGATGCACTGAATAGATACGATTTCCAACTCACCGGGCACGCCCGAAGTGGTGACGTGTTTCTGCAAGGTCATGCCCAATGGTTGTGCAAACATCAGCGCCAGCGTTGCTAGCGTGGCCACGAGCGGCAGACGCTCAAACTTATCACGCTTACGCGAGCCTGCGCCCCACATCCCCAGCATCGCGGCAAAGCCTGCCAGAACGCCCGATGTGGCAAAATTAGTGCCGCATCCCGGATGTACAGCCAAATGATGCTCCCCGGCTTTCATTCGCGCCAAGGCCTCTTCCGCGGCAGCCTGAATATCATCAAGCGTTAAATCGCCCAGGAGGACAAATCCCGCCGGGTTGGAATGTCCACCCATCCCTTTTTGGGGGTATTTTTTTGCCAGCACATGCAAGGTGGCATGTTCCAGACCATGATTACGACGGATACGTGAAATAACCGGGGCGGCTAACAGCGATTGAAAAGTTGTCGATTCAAGAAAAGACATGGTATTCTCCACGAAGCGGCTTCTTCGCCGCATAAACATTACTCAACGCAAAGGCGCAAAAGAAGATCGAAAAGCACCTGACAGTTTTGCCTCATAAAAAATTTCTGAAGCAAAGAATTGTCGAACATCAATAAAAGTATACACTTTTCCAATGGTAACACAAGCGCGCCGGGCGCGGTCTACGGGTATAATAGCAAACCAGAGGCAACTATGTTCAAGCTCATTATTCTCATCGGCTCCACCGCCAACACGACAACCTTCAGTGATGAATGGCCTTTGTTCTTACGCAATGCGGAATCGATGCCCGGATTGCTGCGCGAGGCGACGATCCGCGTGCAATCATCGCTGTACGGCCAGTCGGATATTGAAATGATCCATGAATTATTCTTTGAGAGCCAGGAAATCCTGCACAACGCATTGGCTTCCCCATACGGGCAGGCTGCCGGCGAAATCTTGCAGCATATTACCGGCGGGCATATGAATTTATTGATCGCTGAACACAAAGAAGATAGTAGCGAGAATTTGCGCAGCTACCGAAGGATAATCGCTGATGTTGACGCCGAATGATTTGATGGCATTCCTGGCGCAGAATGAAATTGCCGGTGAGATTCTTTTTTTGGATGCGCCAACCCCCACGGTGGAGGCGGCGGCTCTGGCATTGGATACTCTGCCCGAACGGGTTGCAAAATCGGTATTATTTACGCTGCCCGGGGAGGTTGTACTCGCCATCACCTGCGGCACACAGTTGATCGAACGGCGTGCGCTGGCGGATGCCTTCGGGGTGGGGCGCAAAAAAGTGCGCCTGGCGAATGCGGAAACCGTTCTCCGCATGACAGGTTACCCCGTGGGAACTGTGCCCCCCTTTGGTCATCCCCAGGCGTTGAAGACAATTATCGACCCGCGAGTGCTGGATCACGCTCAAATCTACGCTGGCGGCGGGGCACATAATGCCATGCTGCGGTTGGAAAATTCCCGGGATATTGTACGCGTTAGCGGCGCACTCCTTCTGCATCTACACAACCTGCCCGTATGAGTCATATTCCCAACCCACAACTGACTTTAAAAATGATCCCCAACTCACAAGCCGGTTGGGATGTAATTGGCGCGTTCGCATTGAACTTCAACGGATTTGAGTATTGGGGTAGTTTCGAGGCTTGCGGCGAAAAAGCCGAAACCGCTCAAAAAATTTACAACAACAGCGCAGAATTGCCCGCTTCATTGACCCTCTTACGCACCTGTTTGTTCTTCGAACAGCGCCGCTGGCGACATTACGGCTATGCACCTGACGAACCTGCTATGCGCTATATTCGAGCGTTGGTGGCCGCGATTGCTGAACATGTGCGCCAGGGTCAACGAGAATAACAGAAATCCATGCGTTCAAGTGCTGGTGAATAGAAGCTGGCTCCTCGATTTTTTGTGAGAAAACCAGGAAGCCAAGAATTTTTCTCCTGTTTCCCTGACTTACTTATCGAAGTACAGCCGAAACCGAAAATCTTCATGCTGCTTTTGATGATACCAAATTTACGTTTACAGGTATGTTGAATTGAGACGAAAAAAAACGCTTCACCCGCTAGTGCGGATTTTCTTATCTTTCTTATTTGTCGCGGCGCTCGTATCGGGTTATCTGCTCTATCAGTGGTACCAGCGCAGCGGGGAACGCACCACGCGCCTGTGGGACTGGTTGCGCAACCCCGGCGAGAACACCGCCTGGATGATGGTTGCTGGCGAACGCTGCAATGATGCACCCTTCGCCTTCCCCACAGATGGCTTCATCGGTTTCCTGTGGGATGATTCTTTCCGCCCAGGCCACCGCCACCAAGGGATTGATATTTTCGGCGGTCAGGAGCCAGGCATTACGCCGGTCTACGCGGCGTATTCCGGCTATCTCACACGTCTGCCAGAGTGGAAATCTTCGCTCATCATCCGCATTCCCGGCGATCCATTGAAGCCATCGCATCAAATTTGGAATTACTACACCCATCTTGCCGACCGTGATGGATTGTCGTATATAGAATCCAATTTTCCGCCCGGAATATCGGAATTATGGGTCGAAGCCGGAACACTGCTCGGGTATCAGGGCAATTACTCCGGAGATCCGAATAACCCGACCGGCGTGCATCTTCATTTTTCGATTGTGATGGATGATGGCGATGGCAATTTTCGGAATGAACTAAAAATCCAGAACACGCTGGACCCCTCACCGTATTTAGGGTTGGCATTGAATGCCAATCAAAATCCGGGCGAGGTGGTGCTGTGTGAAAAGACGCAGGACGAATGACCGAAAACTGTCGTCTGTGAGGAAATGGCATGAATGAATTTAGCAATCCAATCGTACTCATCACCGGTGCGGGACGCGGCGCCGGGCGCAGGTTGGCCGAGATACTAGCCGCCAAAGGCGCAATCATCGCCGCCAATGATATTTCGCCAGTTAATCTGGATACGACCATAGAAAATATTCACGTCCAAGGTGGACAGGGGCGCGATTTTGTAGCCGATATTGCCAATAAGATGGCCGTGCAGGCGATGTTCAACGAGATTATCGCCGAGTGGGGTCGCGTCGACATGTTGATTAACAATGCCCGCGTAGACCCGAATTTCGCGCTACTGGATTTTGACGAGTGGGATTGGCGGCGGGTGACGGATGTCAACCTGACAGGGGCGTTTCTGCTCTCGCAGATCGCCGGAAGGTTGATGAGAGTAACAGGCGGGGGAAGCATTGTGCATCTCGTCAAACCACACCAACTCCACCCCGCGGCCCAGGCTTGTCAGGTGGGGTTAGTTGCTATAGCCAAAGATTTGGATGGCGAATTTTCAGCGTATAATATTCGTGTCAATGCGGTAGAACTGACAAATGATGCTGAAATCTTAAACATCTTTTCCAAACTACGAACCGCTAGCCTCCCTAAGGAGTCATGATGAACTTCGAAACTATTCTTGTCGAAACCCGCGGCCGTGTCGGGCTGATTCGCCTGAATCGCCCAAAAGCCTTAAATGCACTCAACCAAACCCTCCTGACAGAACTGATGGCCGCCTTGGAAACCTTCGATGCTGACAATCAGATTGGTGCGATGGTCATTATGGGTAATGAGAAGGTCTTTGCCGCCGGAGCCGATATTAAAGAGATGGCAACCGCCTCCGCGGTGGATATGCTCAACAGCGAATTTATTCCAACATTTGACCGCATCCGAGTTATCAAGAAACCGATCATCGCCGCGGTATCTGGCTGGGCACTGGGCGGTGGCAGTGAACTTGCACTTTCCTGCGATATGATTATCGCCGCCGAAAACGCCAAATTCGGCCAGCCAGAAATTAATATCGGTGTGATCCCCGGCGCCGGAGGCACGCAGCGCCTGGCCAAAGCCGTTGGCAAAGCTCTGGCCATGGAAATGGTGCTCAATAACCGCACGCTGAACGCCGAAGAAGCTCTGCATTATGGCATCGTCAACCGGGTGGTGCCGACAGAACGTTGTTTCGATGAAGCTCTGCAACTGGCCACTGAAATTGCCGCTCGCGCCCCGCTGGCTGTGCAATTAGGCAAAGAAGCCATCAATCAGGCCTTTGAAACTTCGCTGAGCGAAGGGCTGGCCAATGAGCGCCGCGCCTTCACGCTGCTCTTCGCCAGCCACGATCAAAAAGAAGGCATGGCCGCCTTCATCGAAAAACGCCCGCCAGAGTGGAAAGGGCAGTAGCCAGTGTTCAGTACTCCATAAACTGGATACTGATCACTGAATAACCAAGATGATTACTTTTCGAGAACTGGTCACTTCGTTTCGCCAACTCGGCTTAAATAGCAAATTTCCTATCATCGCACATACTTCGCTTTCGGCGTTTGAGCGTATTCAGGGCGGCGCAGATACGATGGTAGGCGCCATTTTAGCCGTTAGTTCCGGTGTGCTGATGCCTACGTTCACATATAAAACCATGCTGACCCCCGCCGAAGGTCCGCCGAATAATGGCATCACCTATGGCAGCGATGGCGATCATAACCAGATGGCGGAATTTTTTCATCCGGAGATGCCCGCCGACGCGTTGATGGGCGGTGTGCCCGAAGCGCTGCGCCAACACCCCCAGGCGAAACGCTCGCTACACCCCATCTATTCGTTTGCCGGGATTAACGTTGACGAGGCAATTCAGGCTCAAACGTTGGATGATCCCTTCGCACCGATTCGGGTGCTGACGGATTCTCAGGGCATGGTACTGCTCCTCGGGGTGGATCAATCCGCCAACACGAGCATTCATTATGCAGAACAACGCGCCGGGCGTAAGCAATTCATCCGCTGGGCACTCACCCCAAACGGAGTCGTCGAATGCCCTGCCTGGCCGGGCTGTTCCGGTGGGTTCGAATCCATCGCCCCTGCGCTGGAACCTTATACTCGCAAAACCCTTCTTGGAAATGCGACCATCCAGTTGATTCCGCTCAATATGTTGATCAGAACAGTGGAACGCCTGATCACAGCCAACCCGTTAGCGCTGCTTTGCGAATACGATGATTGCGAGCGCTGTCAGGCCATACGCACAGCCAATATCTAACAGTATTCATACAGAATTCTAATACCGGATTGAGATGGAAAATTTTCCGAATGTTATAATCGATCCACAAGCGTTTTCAGCTTGATGAAAGGACGCAACCATGATGCGATTTGATCGCTTTACCGAGCGGGCACAAGAAGCCGCTCAACGGGCTGCCGAAATTATCCAACGCTACGGGCATAACCAAATCGACACCGAACATATTCTGCTGGCCCTGATCGAACAGCCGGAGGGCCTGGTACCCCAGATTCTTGAAATTCTTAAAATAGATATTCCGCAACTCACCGACCGGCTCGATTATGTGCTGCGCACCAGCCCCAAAGCGAATATCTTTGGCGGCGGCGCGGGGCAAATTTTCATCACGCCGCGCGTCAAGCGGATTGTTGATCTCGCCAATCAGGAAGCCAATCGGCTTAAAGATGAGTATATCTCGACCGAACATCTTTTCCTGGCCATTCTGAGTGAGCGTAATACTCCCGCGGGGCGCATGCTCGATGGCGCCGGGGTGACAAAAGAACGTGTTGCCGAGGCCATCTTGCAAATGCGCGGCGGGCAACGTGTGACAGACCCAAAATCGGAACAACGCTATAAAGTTCTGGAAAAATACTCACGCGACCTGACAACCATGGCCCGCGAGGGCAAATTGGATCCGGTGATTGGGCGTGATACCGAAATTATGCGCGTGATCCAAATTCTGTCACGGCGCACAAAGAATAACCCGGTGCTGATCGGAGAAGCCGGTGTGGGGAAAACCGCCATTGTAGAGGGGTTGGCCCAAAAAATCGCCACCAATGATGTGCCTGAAATTCTCTCTGGCAAAAAAGTGGTCTCCCTTGATTTGGGTGCCATGGTCGCCGGTTCGCGTTTCCGCGGCGAATTTGAAGAACGACTCAAGGCCGCCATCGAAGATGTTCAACGCGCCGAGGGCGAGATCATTCTTTTCATCGATGAACTGCACACCGTGATTGGCGCTGGCGCTGCCCAAGGCACGCTGGATGCCTCCAATATGCTCAAACCGGCACTGGCGCGCGGCGAACTGCAGTGCGTGGGTGCAACTACGCTGGATGAGTATCATAAATATATTGAAAAAGACTCGGCGCTGGAGCGGCGTTTTGCACCGGTATACGTCGAAGAACCCAGTGTCGAAAACACTATTCTGATGCTGCATGGCCTACGCGACCGCTACGAAGCGCATCATAAAGTCAGCTTTTCCGATGAGGCTTTGGTGGCCGCCGCCCAACTTTCGAATCGCTATGTCGCCGACCGGCGCCTGCCCGATAAGGCCATTGATCTGATGGATGAGGCCGCCGCCAAGTTGCGCGTGGCGTTATATTCCCTGCCGCCACACCTTAAGTCCATGAAAACCGAGATCGACCGTCTGGTGGCCGAGGAAGAACAAGCCGGACTGGAACGCGATTACGAACGCGCCGCTGAAAAGAAAACCGAACGCTCCCGCATGGAAGAAGAATTCAAAGCCGAGCGTGAGCAATGGGAAGGCGATCACGAGCTCGACGAAGTCGTCGATGAAAATGACGTCGCCGAAGTAGTCTCCCAGTGGACGGGGATACCCATCAATCAAATGCTGGAAACCGAAGCCGAGCGCCTGCTGGAAATGGAAGATCGCTTGCATGAGCGCGTCATCGGTCAGCGTAATGCCATCAGCGCCATTTCCGACGCCATCCGGCGTGCGCGCTCCGGGTTGAAAGACCCCAAACGCCCTATCGGTTCGTTTATTTTTATCGGGCCATCCGGCGTGGGCAAAACCGAACTCGCCAAGGCTCTAGCCGAATTCATGTTTGATGATGAAGAGGCGCTGGTGCGCATCGATATGAGCGAATACCGCGAGCAGCACACTGTTTCGCGCCTGTTCGGAGCTCCTCCAGGATATGTGGGGTACGAAGAAGGTGGCCAACTCTCGGAAGCAGTACGCCGTCGCCCTTACCGGGTGATACTCTTCGATGAAATCGAGAAAGCTCACCCCGAGGTGTGGAACGCGTTGCTGCAAATCTTCGATGATGGACGCCTCACCGATGGACAGGGCAATCTGGTTGATTTTCGCAACACTGTGCTGATTATGACCAGCAACCTGGGCACCGAGTTTGTTCACACTTCCGGCAGTCTTGGCTTCTTGCGCAACACCGGCGACTCAAAAGAACGCGAGGCGCATGCTAAAATCCAATCGGAGTTGAAGAAAACTTTCCGTCCAGAGTTCCTCAACCGCATCGATGAAATCATCACCTTCTCGCCGCTTTCGCTGGAAGAAATGATTCAAATTGTAGAATTGCAAATGAATGAGGTAGAGGAACGCCTGAATGAGCGCGGCCTGAAGGTAGAGCTTTCGGGCGAAGCCCGAAGGTGGCTCGCCGAAATCGGCTTTGATCCAGACTTTGGGGCGCGGCCACTCAAGCGTGCCTTACAAAAATATCTTGAAAGCCCGCTCTCTGTCAAGTTGCTGGCCGGTGAACTCAAGAAAGGCTGCACCATAGTCGTAGACGTGGATCCGGACGATGGGCAAGCGCTGCGCTTTGACATCGAAGAACCGAAGCCATCCAAGTCCGTCGCAACAGAAGAAACGATCAGCGCCTGAGCGATATGCACCCAAAAAAGAGCCGCAGCAAAATTGCTGCGGCTCTTTTTTTAGGATATGTTATTGCGAACGAAGTGAAGCAATTTCACATCGCAACACCATGCCGTGATAACAACTAAGGCAGCCAGGCTTTCCAAACATCTTCGTGGGCGTCCACCCAGACCTGAGCGGCTTCATCCACGGTCTTGCCATCATTGAGCATGGCAAGCATTTCAATCTGGGCATCACTGCCATAGTTCATATTCGAGAGGAATGTATGAACGGCGGCGTCTTTGTCCTTCAGACCTGCGCTGAAGATCTTCATCAAATTATCTTTAGGATAGGCGCAATCCACCTTTGCCGGATCTGCGTAGCAGGCATCACTGTAGGCGGGCAATTCCACCTGGGTCAGATCAAACTGCTGGAAGATGGCATGCGGCGAGTAGAAGTAGAACAGCACAGGCTCCTGTCGGCTATACGCAGAAGAAACCTCGGCCAGAAGAGCGTCTTCGGAGCCTGTCCACACAACCTGGAAGGGCAACCCCAAATTGGCAATAATCTGCTCATCGTACTGTACCCAGCTCGGGTCCGCACCGAGGAAACGGCCCAGATCGCCAGTTTCAGCGGAAGCAAACTCAGCCGCCGCGTCTTTGTATCCTTCCCAGGTCGCCAATGCCGGATTGGCATCGATCACGTAGGTGGGCACGAACCAGCCGATCTCACCAACCGGGCCTAACAAACCACCATTCTCAACGGTGCCGAGGTTGTCGATATACTCGGCAATGCGCTCGCCATGACCGGAAGGCCAAACTTCGAGATTGGCATCGGCGTCTCCGGCGGAAAGTGCGTCCCATTGGGCATTCTCATCCAGAGCGATAATTTCAACGGGGTTGCCAAGTTCTTTCTCGATGATGATCTTGGCGACAGCCGCGTTCAACTCCGAAGCGGGCCACGGGTTTTCAATCATAGTGATGGTCGCTTTCTCACCGCCGCCGCTGCAAGCAACAGCGAATACAGCTACAAAGAGAAGCAAGAAAATAACAGTTAACTTTCGAAACATGTTCTATCTCCTTAAGATTGATGCTAGGGCCTACGCAATTTGTTGAGAAATTTTCCAAAGATAGGGGTGTATGGGGGGTGGAACCTCCACACACCCCTATTTTCGGTCTTTTCTCTGCAAAAGTGCGTCCGTCCTAATTATTTAACCGAGAAGGTTTAAAATGGGCGGAACTTGCACCGCACATTCGTCTTCTCGATGACCACCTAATTTAGATTTGCGGCCTGGCTGGCCTTGCGCGCAAACTGCTGCGTAATACGGTCGATCACAATCGCGCACAACACAATGGCCAGACCTGCTTCCACGCTGCGCCCCAGGTTATCATTAGCGAAGCCTTGATAGACTTCAAGCCCGAGACCCGTTGCGCCTACCAGACCAGCAATGATGACCATGGCCAGCACCATCATGATCGTCTGATTAATGCCCAGCATAATCGCCGGGAGCGCCAGCGGAATTTCAACTTTGAACAGGGTTTGCAGCCAGGTAGAACCAAACGCCTGAGCCGACTCCTTGAGGGTGACATCCACGCTGCGAATGCCAGCATTGGTCAGGCGAACCACCGGCACCGCCGCATAGAGTACCGAGGCTATCAGACCGGCTACACTGCCTGTACCGAAGAGCATAATCACCGGGACCAGATACACAAAAATGGGGATGGTTTGCAAGAAATCCAGCACGGGGCGCACCAGTTGATCGACACGGTCGCTCTTGGAGGACCAGATTCCCAGCGGAATACCCAAGCCCACACAGATCACGCCTGCCACCAGCGTTTGCCCCAATGTATCCATGGTAAAAGGCCACATGCCAATCAGGCCAATCGACATTATCAATGTCAAAACGGCCAACATCAAACGCCAACCGCTGACCGCGAATGCTGCATAAACAAATACGAAGGCAATCACACTCCAGGGCACTTGATCAGTGAGAAAAACTCGCAGCGGCTTGAAAACATAAATGATCAAAAAATCGCGCAGCGGCCCGGTGCCAATTCCGGAACCGCCAATATTATAGAGGTTGACCTGCATCCACTGCACTACCCCATCTACCGGTTTGCTAATATCAAAATAGAGCGCCTCGGGGAAATTCTGAATCCCCAGGGGCAAAAAGATTGCGGTGGAAATGATCAAGATGAGGAGAATGACGATCCAGTCCGAATGACGATAGAGCCAGCGCGCTTTAGTGCCAAAAGTTTTCGCCAGATACTTTGCAACGCCATCCGTTAGCGCACTACCCAAGGCATATACGCGGCTGATACCACGCTCCAGCATTCCGACAAGTTTGTTGCCGCGTTGCTTCTCACTAAACAAACGATAGCCGCGAAACAACTGCACGCTGTGGCGTTCAATTTGAGCCATTGCAGCGCTTATACGATCGAGCAGCACGGCCATGAACACAATCGCTAAACCGGCTTCCAGTGCAGAGCCAACTCGCAAACGGCGCAGCGCCTTCAAAACCACTTCGCCCAAACCGCCCGCGCCAATCAAGGCCGCGATGACCACAATACTCAGCGCCATCATGATCGTTTGATTGACCCCAACCATGATCGTCGGCAGCGCCAGAGGAAGCTGGACTTTGCGCAGTAATTGTTTTTCTGTGGAGCCGAAAGCATCGGCGGCCTCAATCATTTCATCGGAAACGGAACGCAGCCCGAGGCTGGTGAGGCGAATTGCAGGGGGCAGTGCATATATGACTGTAGCGATAATACTGGGGACGCGTGCCACTCCAAAGAACAACAGCACCGGGATGAGATACACAAACGCTGGCATGGTCTGCATGGCATCCAGAATGGGGTGTAAAATTTTCTCCACCAGATCGTTGCGCGCCGACCAGATTCCCAGCGGAATGCCCAAAGCCAGCGAGAAAATGACTGCCGTGACCATAAGAGCCAGCGTCTGCAAGCTCTCTTGCCACAAGCCAAACATGCCCATCGGCAGCAAACAAGCAACCATCAGCAATGCCAGCCGTAAATCACGAATGCGCTCGGCAAGGATGAAAATCGCCAAGATGACCACCGGCCAGGGCAGCCAGAGCAGAAAATCTTCAACGCGGCGCAGGGTGAAATCAATGACCGAGCTTAGCGGCTCAAAGAAGAATACAAACATCCAGTGCGAATTGCGATTGACGACCACCCAACGTTTAAATTCATTGAGCACTCCACGCAAACCCACATTCCAACTCTCAGGGAAAATATCAAGATGGATGAATTTTTGACTGAGCAGCAACAAAACGAGAATGCCACCGGCAAACAGGCCCCAACGGAGGAGCGCCTGAAAACGGGCCGGGGTTGGGTTGCGCTGCGGGATCGTAGTTTGCGCCATAATCAGGACTCCGCCAGCGCCAGCAGAACGGTACGGCGATCAAGCACACCGATGATTTCATCACCAGCATTGACTACAGGGAAAAATTCATCTGTCGAACTAATGCGCGGGATCAGGGCTTCAATCGTGGTATTGTGCAAAACGGCTTCACCAGCAAGCTTATGCGCGCCATCGTGCGGCAGCATAATGGTTTCGGCGGTCAGCACTTTGGTGCGGGGCACATCTTGCGTAAATTCGCGCACGTACTCATCAACAGGGTGGGCCACAATTTGCTGCGCTGTACCAACCTGTACAATCTCGCCATCTTTCATAATTGCAATACGATCGCCTAATTTGATCGCTTCATGAAAATCATGGGTAATGAAAATAATGGTTTTATTAAGTTCTTTCTGAAGATTGAGGAGTTCATCTTGCATATCACGGCGGATCAGGGGGTCGAGGGCGCTAAACGGCTCATCACACAGCATGATTTCAGGATCCACCGCGAGGGCGCGCGCCAGCCCCACACGTTGCTGCATTCCACCGCTCAGTTCGTGCGGGTAGCGATCTTCCCAGCCATCCAGCCCGACAAGCTGCAACATCTCATAGGCTTTCAGGCGGCGCTCACTCAGACCCATCCCCCGGACTTCAAGCCCGTAGCCCACATTATCTACCACCCGGCGATGCGGGAACAGACCAAAACGCTGAAATACCATACTGACCGTATGGCGGCGCAACTGGCGCAAGTCATCGATGCTCATGGCGGTGACATCGGCACCGTTGATCAATACCTGGCCGACGGTGGGTTCAATCAGGCGCGAAAGACAGCGCACCAGAGTAGATTTGCCGCTGCCCGACAAGCCCATCACAACGAATATTTCACTTTTGGCAACATCTAAAGAAACATCGCGCACGGCCACCACATGCCCGGTCTGGCTGAGAATATCGCTGCGCGAGGCGGCCGGATCCATGGTGTTATAAACATATTCCGGATTGGGGCCAAATATTTTCCATATATTGCGGAGTTGCACTGTGCTCATGGTCGGAGATTCCTAGCTGGAGGGGATATTTTTCTCATGGGTCAAATCCAGGATCATGGAAACAATTCGATTGCGTCGTTCTTGATCGGGAGGCGCATAACGATGCATTTCCGCAAACCAAAGTCCATCAACGGCAAAACGCACCAACATCGCCCAATCGGGATCCAGGCGGCAGGTATCGACGTGTTTTTGCCAATCGACGTATTTATTGCGCATCAATTTATGGGCGCTGGTATAACGCTCTTCGGCAGCAAACAAACTGGCATACAGGCTGACATTATCGGGGTTGGACATTTGCTCGATGGATGCCTTGGCATAGGCTCGCAGCCAGGCGCCCGGTTTGGAATCTTCCTGACTGGCGAGTTCTTGCAAACGTTCTTCGAATTTATTGTTATGGTATTCAAATAACGCTTCGATGAGTGCAACCTTATTGGGGAAATGATACAGCAAGCCCCCTTTGCTTAAATCCGCTTCATCGGCTACCGCTTCCAGAGTAAGATTCGAAAGCCCTTCGCGTTGCAGAATGCGGCTGCAAGCATCAAAGATTCTTTGACGGGTTTGAGAAGCTTTACTACTATTTGGCACGAAGTACTCCAATCAAAGCACAATCAATATTCATGTTATTTTGTAAATGCTCGGTTTTGAAATTTTTTCTGCGATGGCGTCAGCCTGAGCAGTTACGATATTTGACTCTACTGCAAAAAGCCGATGACGGAGATGTCCGCCGGAATATATGG
>CALCSH010000066.1 GCA_937893815.1 uncultured Anaerolineae bacterium
GCCCCGACAACGGGCTGGATTATAGCCCATTCTTTTTAATCATGCAAGCGTTTAAGCGATACAATTGCGCAATGCGTAAAGCTTTTTATATATTATTCTCGTTAGCGTTCACCTTTTCGGCGTGTTCGCCAATGGTGGTGGATAATTTCAGCGTGATCCCAAGCCAAACACCCACCATCGAGCACACTCCCACCTCTCAGCCGAGTCCTGCACCCACACTGGAACCCACGGACTCGCTCGAGGTTGCTTCGCCCTCCCCCATCGCATCTCCCACCAAAGAGCCGCCCGCTTTACTTTGCTCCCCACTAGCCGAGCATAGCATCGAGCAGTTGAACGAGATCGTATCCTCACCCTATGCGCCACCCCCGGCTGGAAAAGATGATCGCCATCACGGCGTTGATTTTGCCTATTACAATCACGCCGGGCGTGCCTCAGTGGCAGGCGAAGGCGTTCAGAGCATCCTGGCCGGGCGCGTAGCTGCGGTCATCGTCGATCGACTTCCCTACGGGAATATGGTGATTGTTGAGACGCCCACTGATTTGCTCCCCGAAATAGTACAAGCGGCCTTGGCCATCCCAGAGGGATATTCGCTCTATCATCTCTATGCACATATGATGGAAACGCCCTTGGTGGAATTGGGCCAAGTTGTGGCATGCGGAGAACTGCTCGGATATGCCGGAATGACAGGCTATAACATCCCCGTGCCCCACCTACATCTCGAAACTCGGGTCGGCCCAGAAAATACTATTTTTGAGGGTATGGTTTTTTATGACACGCGGGCCACTACGGCTGAGCAAGCGAATTATCTACGCTGGCGTATTAGCGGGGATTTTCAACACGTTGACCCCATGAAACTTTTTAGTGAATAGGCAGGGTAAAAGAAAAGATGCTGCCCTGTCCGTTGGGCGGTTTCCGATATTCGATACTTCCCCCGTGCGCCTCCACAGCGATTTTGCAGAAGGCCAGCCCCAAACCAGCACCGCGCCAGCGCCCCAACTGACCTGATATCTGCGAAAATCGCTCAAAGATCACGGAGCGAAATTCTTCGGCCACCCCTGGTCCATGATCAAAAACCTGAATTTTAACGTACTCGTCTTCCTGAACAGCACTCACACGAACGGTTTTATTTTCGGGGGAAAATTTTACGGCGTTATCCAAAAGGTTTTGCAACACTCTTGAGATTTTATCTTCGTCGGCAAAAATAATTGGCAAATCTTTGGGGAAATCGTTTTGCAAAACAATACCGTATTCACCGCCAATCATAGCCAAATCATCCAACAGGCTTTGTACCATAACCGAAAGATCTACCGGCACTTTGTGCAATTGAATATCGCCAGACTGCATGCGAGCGACATCGAGCAGAGAAGTAATCAGGCGCAGTACCCGCTTGGCCCCCCGCCGGGCCACTCCCAACGAACGATCAATCATCTCCCGATCGGAGTCCCGGGGGATAATTTCATCTAGCAAATCCACCGAGCCAAGAACGGCGCTGATGGGTGAACGCAAATCGTGAATCAGGGCATCGGCGATCGCCTCTCGCTCCTGGTTGATGCGGTGCTCTTCGGTCATATCGCGCCAGATCATCATCCAACCCATCGCTGCTAACCCGTGCAACATCACGGGGTACAATGTTCGTTCATACACATCCCCGGGCAAAATATCGGGGCTTTGATAAGTTTCGTTGAATGATTCCAGAGAATAACCACGGATGAGGTCGGCGATTACCCGGTCAAGACCCGTGCGATCGTAGCCTAATCGGCGCAACACACCATCGGACAACTCTGCAAGATGCATTCCCACCAATCGCTCAATGCTCAGGCCGGTCATCACAGCGCAGGGTTGATTGGCCAGAGTGATAATCGCCTGGGAATCGAACATCAATATGGCTTCTTCGACAGAATTAATCACAGCGGTGAGTTGCTCGCGCTGCTGCGCTATGGCGTCAAAGAGATTTACATTTTGTAATGAAATACTCGCTTGCACAATGATCGTCGCAATTAGTTGATTCAAGCTCACCACATAGGCATCGGCTTCGGCGTAACAGAGAACCACCAGACCCAGTAATTGTTGAGCGGCCAGCATCGGGAAGAGTATTACGCGGCTTTCACTGCAATCCACCCCAAAGGCGTTCGCTGTTTCTCCACTAATTTCTATCGATTGGGTGTTTGCCCCATCAAAAAGCAACTCACTCATACTCAATTTTGACAAATTCTTAACAAGTTTTTCTGTATGTTCGTTAAGATGGGAGGGCTGAAGACAATACTTTGTTCGGTTTTCATCCAAAAGATATATACCCAACATACAAGGTTTTGCGATGGCATCCAGGGCATGATAGAGTATCTCGACACTTGTAGATACGTCCAGGCTACTGACGAAGCGGGCTGTAATTTGATAAAGAATGGATTGATCATGCAAATGACGTTGGGTTTCATGGTGAAGTTGTGCATTCACCAACGCAACCGCAGCCTGATTGGCAATCTGTTGAACCAGAGCTTGCTCACTGGATGAAAAAGCCGCTCTTTTATTACTCTCAAGTGTAATTACCCCCAACGATTTATCTTCGTGGAATATCGGAACACTCAGTTGCGATTTGACTTCATCGCCCTTGATATTGATGTACTCCGCATCCTGTGTTATGTCTGGGATATTCTCAATGCGTCGATGACGAAATGCGCGTCCCGATATTCCTTCACCGGGCAAAAGCGTTTGAAATTTTGGGTAGCCCCTTTGGGCTTCAATCACCAACAGATCCCGTTTGTCATCATAAATGCCAATCACCCCCCAGGGTGCTTGGGTGAACTCCATCGCAAAATCCAAAATCAGCAAGAAAAGCCGTTCCGACAAGGTGGCTGCGGACAATTCACGACCAACCGCTTCCAGAATTGCCAACTGCTGTAATCTTCGGGCCAAATTCTCGTCTGTGGTGGTATGAAGCCGCGCATTATTCACCGCCAATGCCGCCTGGGACGCCAGCGTTTGTAGGAGTTCTATTTCTTCTTGTGAAAAATCATGTGGAGAATCATAATAAACAGAAAGAAAGCCGATTTGCCCATCTGGAGTGATGAGCGGGAAATCAGCAAGAGCGGCAATTTTCTCATTATAGAGCGCTAGTGAGAGATCGACCGGCAGGGGCGTATTGGGAACATCGGTCGTAAGCTGATATTTACCTGTGCGCAGGCAGCGCGTCCGATGACTGCCCCCAATGGAGAAGCGCTGGTTGCGTTGCGTAAAATCGTCTGACATGCCGCTGGCGTGAGCCAGATAAACAATATCCATACCCGTATCTTGCAGGTAGATTGCGCTGCGCTGGCTTCCACCCACCAGGCCGACGGCGTGGCAGACTTGATCAAGTACCTCATCCAAATCCAGGCTGGCCGTAATCTGGCTGGTGAGATGGTTGAGCGTTTCGAGTTGAGCGGCGCGGTATTGCAATTGATCATAGAGCAGCGCATTTTCGATGGCAATTCCAACCTGACTGGAAATCGTGGTCAACAAATCGATATCGAAATGGCTAAATTCCACGCCATCCGTGACATCAAACACTGCCAAACAGCCAATTGTTTTTTCAGGTGTGACCAGTGGAACCCCTAACCAGGATTGGGGATTTTCTTCGCTGGCCGGAAATCCCACCGGATTAGGGCCGCTCTGAATTTGCGGAGTAAGCATGAGGATTTGACCTTCGCGAATCACGCGGTCGGTCAAGCGGTCGGCGATTCGGCGACGCGGCCATGATTGGCGCTGGCCGGCCTTGACAGCCAATGGATACCAAATTTCATCAGTTTTCACGTCGAAGAGTGCCACGTAAAAATAATTGACCCCCAATATTTCCATCACTTGTTCTTGAATAACCGGTAGCAACTCATTCAACTCCAACGACGAGCGCAATACCTGGCTTACCCGGCTAAGTGTGGATAATTCCTGGATTCTTTTTTGCAGCAAGGAACGCATGCGGGCAATCACGGTCGCCAGGATCACAACAACGCCTATCATCCCCAAAACGCTCCACAAGGCCACACCCTTAAACAATCTGGGCAAGATGAAGATAACCAACAACACGCCAAGGGTGATGATGGCGACGCGATAATAATGCTGCCTTTCTTGTTGGGCTATCTTCATAAAAGTTATTCCCCCCAGAGCATTTTTAATCGCCCGGGGTGACTGTAAGGGTTGGCACAGGTGTACGGGTAGCTGTGAGAGTCAACGTAGGTGATGAGGAAGGTGTTACGGTACTTGTAGCTGTTGGTGGATTCAAATAAAGGTCAGCTGCTTGTAACCAGTGCTCTGGCACAACACCTTCAGGCAAGTCCTTCAAAGCCTGCCAGTCTAAATCTGCGCGCTGAAGTTCTTTCAATTCCGCGGCGATTTGCGCTCGATAGTAATACAATTGAGCGAAATCTTCATCAGAAATGGCAAGTTTTTCGCTGGCATTCATTTGGGTCAGTGCGTCCTTGATACTACCGTTGAGCCACATGGCTCGCCCAAATCCCAGACTAATAGCAAATGTGTTGGGGGAAAATTCCCGCGCCTGGTATAAATCTTTTACAGCCTGGCTTCCATCGCCCAACTCAAGCGCCGTCAATCCCCGGTACTGATAAGCCAGAGCGTTTTCGTCATCAAGTGCAATGGCCTGATCAAATGCATCCAGTGCCGCCTGGAAATCATCACCGATTTCATAATACACTCGCCCCAATAAAGTCCAATATCGAGTGTCCTCGGCTGCATATAAACCGAAGGTTTGAATAAAGGGTAATGCGGCCTCGGGGCGGTCACTTTCAAAATAGGCTTCGGCAAGCAGCAAATATACGGATAGATCGGTAATATCCAATTCGTAAGCCCGCGTTGCATCCTCCAGGGCTTGTTCATTCTGACCAAGCGCTAAATACACCCGTGAACGAATAGAGTAGAAACGCGGATGCTCAGCCAATCGCTCGGCTGAGCTTTCCAGCACTTGCAGCGCCTCATCGGCTCTCTCCACAGTAAGATAATACGATGCCAATTCCAAATAGGCATCCCCAAATTCTGGCCCTAAATTGATCGCTTGTAACAGGTCGGCTTCGATATTGGCATTCGAATTTTGCGTTTGTTGGATCAAAGCGCGCCCCAGATAGGCCGCCGGGAAAAATTCGTCTAATTGGATAGCGGCATCATAGGATTGCAATGCCGCGCCTTCATCACCCAACAATCGATACGCTTCACCCAGGTAATAATAGACATCGGCGGCATCTGGCTCATTTTGCTGCACCTGTTCCATAAACGAAAGCATCGATTCATAATCGCCACGTTCATAGGCGCGCAAACCGATGCGATAGGCTTCACTGCGGGGATGCGGCGTATTGACGAAAGCTGGCCTGGGTGTGTAGGTGGCATCAAGCTGAGCCCAGAGCGGTTCTGGCGCTGAGGGGGTAGCCGTTTCCAAGAGTGATGTTGGTGCCTCGCTGGGCGTCAGCGTAGGGGTATCGGTCCACGCGAGCGGGGTAATCGTCAGCTTTGGGGCAAATATCCCCTTCCGGGTGCCAAATATCCCCAACCCGACCAGTCCGATGACAAATATCCCCATCAAAGAAAAAAACAATAACCGGGCAATTGGATTTGCCCAAATTCTTTTTAATCCTTTTGGCGATTCGCCCAACTCTGTAAAATCCACCTTCCATGATCTTCGCTTGGGTGGAATCGGGATTATTTCTTCATGGGATTGTGGTAAGCCAATTAGCCTTAACCCCCGTTTTGCGGCCTCATGCTCTGGGTCAATGCGTAAAATCGTTTGCAGGCAATAAATTTTTTCTTTTTCGCTTTCAACAACCGAACTCAGCCAAAGCCAGTACTCTGGGTTTTCCTTGTTATACCGCAACAAACGCGTCAACAAATCCCGGGCGTGGGAACGGCGACCCTGATTAATGGCATCAATAGCTTCTTTGAAAATCCCAGATTCTGACATGACGACAAAAACAGTCTAGCATAAGCAAGCTCTAGCGGCAAGGAGCCAGTGGTACCAACTTACCAATCTGTAAACTTTGTTGAGGTCATAGTTGACTCCACTGAAAAAACTACCGTGCAGGTGTTCCCGCCGGAATATATGGGG
>CALCSH010000067.1 GCA_937893815.1 uncultured Anaerolineae bacterium
GGTCTTGTTGATTAGCAGCAATAATAGCGCCATTAAAACCAGGGAGAGCACACTAGCAGTCAGGCGGTCCGCGCTGACTCGGGTGATGCCTAAATCTACTGCGCCGCTAAAAAACGATGGTGGTCGGTGCGGGTAAGGGCCGAAGACAGCCAGTGCCAGATTCTGCAAGAAAAAAGACAGGCCGAAGGTAATCAGCACCGCATATTCTGGCGGGCGTTCAATGCGACCGAGGTGCATGGGGCGCAGAAAAAAATATTCGAAGATCAGCCCGATCAACGCCACCATCAGACCGCTCACAAGCACCGCAATGAATGGATTGAGTCCAGTGAACCAGGTGAGAAGGAAATATGAGAAATATCCGCCCAACATGTAGAATTCGCCGTGAGCGAAGTTGATTACATTGAGGATTGAAAAAATCAATGTTAAGCCCAATGCCATGAGCGCGTAGATAATCCCCATGATTAACCCAGTTGTGGCCAGAGCCATGAAGTATTGCATTGGTTTCCTCCAGGTAGGCTAGCAAAAATGGGTACCTTTAGAAAAAAGGTCTTCCGACCACGATCAGCCGGAAGACCATCAGGTGAAAAAGCGGTGATTTACGGCGATGTATACACAGGGCCGTTGGCGCGTTCCAGCGGGAATACCACGGGGGCGTCGCCGGCAGCCTGGTTAACTTCGGTGTATTGAATAATATAGGTATTGGGCGTTGGCCATTGATGCCACATCCAGGCCGGTTCGCCCTCAGGCACAGGGTTATCAGCGGTGTACTTGAACCAGAAATCACCCATCACACCTGTGAATTGGATGCCTTCCAAAGCCGCGATGATTGCCTGTGAGTCTGTGGAACCGGCTTCTTCGATTGCGTTCAGCAAAATATAGGTAGCGTCATACGCTGCCATTGCCGATCCGCCGGGTGCTTGTTTGTAGCGTGTTTCGTAATCCGCCATAAACGTGCCGGTTTTGTCATTCCACAGCGATTCGGGCAAGCCGACATAGGTATAGAAAACGTATTGACCGCAGTCGCCGACGTTCTCCCAAAATTCAGGATATTGGGAGTCAACGCTGCCATAGTAAGCGGTTTCGGTAGTGGGAGCCAGTCCCAGATCGCAGGCCTGGCGCAGCATGCGGCTGTTGCCTATCCCGGTGATCACACCGGCCAACATGTCGGGCGGATCCTGTTGGATGCGCTGCAGGATGGGAGTGAAATCTTCGGTGTCAGGATCTGCGAAATAAACCTGAACATCGGTAATGCCCTTGGCAGCTAGCTGATCGGTCCAGGCTTCTGCTTGCAGGTGACCGTAGTCCGAATCCTCGACGACAAAGACGATCTTCTGCCAACCAACTTCAGCGATATAGTTGACGGCAATACTGCTATAGAAATCTATGGATGGCGCGATGCGGAAAATTTCCGGGTAGCCGCTCGAAGTAATTTCGTCTGCCCAGGTTTCGGCCTGAACAAAGGGAACGCCGTATTTGTGGGCAACTTCGATTTCAGTGAGGCCGACACCACTATGATACTCACCGGTGAGGCCAACAACATGATTCTGAGTGATTAAGCGCTCGACGACGGCCGTGCCGCGCTCGGGCAAACCTTCGGTATCGCCAAAAATTAGTTCAACCTGCTTACCAAGTACACCACCAGCATCGTTGATTTCATCGACGGCCATTTCGGTGGCATTGCGCATCTCTGTACCGGCCTGGAAAGAGCCGGGGGCGGAGAGCGGGCCAACCCCACCGATCAGAATGGTGTCGCCTTCGGGCATTTCAGGCTCAGCGGCTGGCACCTCGACGGTAACAATCACCTCTTTTTCGACCTGAACCTCTTGAGTGACAATAACTTCCTTTTCAACTTCGTGGGTTACAACAACCGTTTCTACGATTGTTGTGGGGGCGCATGCACTCGCAGTCAATACGAAAACTGCAAAAACAACCAGCAGCCCCAGTAGTCTTTTGGGGGTACACATGAGACGGAATCCTCCTTAGCTATAATAAAAATATGAATGTGATGGGCCGGTATCCTTTATTATGTAATTGTTGTGCGTCACCTCCTGAATACGAGTTTTTAAAGCTTGCCTCACCAAGAATCATCGGGAAGGTTCCCCGATGATGGGTTGTTTAGCGCTGGGTTCCTGTGTCATCTTCTGCTTGCGATGAGATATATGAAATCAGGTTTTTGCATGCTTCCTGCACATACTTGTCAACTAACTTCCGCGCACCTTTTCCATCGCGAATTTCAAGCAATTCAATCAAGCGGGTGTGCTGTTGCCGATCTATCTCGCCCCATTTTTCGCGGATATTCTTTCCTTCTTCTGTATTTACAGTGCGGGTGTACAAGCGTAGTGGGTCAATCCAGTCCCATATTTGCTTGAGAAGCATAATCAGATACGGGCGATCGCTGGCGTTGATAATAATTTCGTGAAACTCGCGGTTGGCCTCCCGGGCACGATCTACACTGGCTGGATCCGAATCTACATACGTATCCGGCAAAAGTTGCTTCAAGTTGGTTAATTCTTTGGATGTAATCCGATGCGCGGCGAGCTCGGTTGCCAGCCCTTCCAGGAGTGCCCGCATGTCGTAGATGTCTTCTAGATCCTCCGGAGATGGCGCAATGACGCGGGTGCCTTTATAGGGGACGTGAACACACAATCCTTCCCCAACCAGCCGGTTAAGCGCTTCTCGAACAGTGATCTGACTTACATCCAGCTCTTGTGCCAGAGCTTCTTGGCGTAACCATTGACCGGGTGTTAGCTGCCCATCCAGAATTGCTTTCCGTAATGCCGAAAATACGGCGTCGGAGAGGCGCTGATGAGTTTTTTCAATTCGAATAGGTTCGTTGGTTTCCATGCAAAGTAGTTGAGTACAACAAGTATTTGTTTGAAGAATTACTTTTTACGGCTTTATTCCGTCTGTAAATCGTTCCCCCAAAATTCGGCACTCCCATTGTCTGGCAATAGAGGAAAGCCAAATATATTATATATAATATACTATATACCACAACGATTAAAAAAAAGCTAGGGATTTCGTGGATCTCTGGTAATTTCCGTGGTAGTTACCCACCCAAATGCGTGGTTTTTCACGGCAATCCCCAAAGAGCCGCTTTCGTTGCTGAAGATAAGAATTGCGAAAAAATAGGAGTGTGTGGGATGCGATAGCGCTCACAGTAATTCAGTAGCGTTGCAGAAAGACTCCCGCTATTGACTTTAACTTCCTTGACGGGTATATTTACGATATGGCTTGTCGAAAACGGAAATAAATGGAGTTAATGATGTATGAAATCGACAAGATAGATTTTAATGTTGTCAATTTACTAATGGAAGATGGTCGCATGTCCGCTTCGGAGATTGCGCGGCGAATTGGCGATGTGACCGAACGCACCGTCCGCTATCGCATTGAGCGTATGGTGGAGGAAGGATTGATGCGCGTCAGTGCGGTGGTCAACCCTCTGGCACTGGGATTCAATACAGTGGCGGATGTTTTTCTGGAAGTTGAATCTGAATCGATCACCGAGGTCGCTGAATCCGTTGCCCGGTTTGAGAATGTCAGCTATGTGGCCTGCTCTATTGGCGAGACCGATGTCAGTGTGCAGGTGGTTGGCCAGAGTACGGCGGATGTATATCGCTTTGTCACCGAAGTCATCCGCAAAATCCCTGGCGTACGCAAGACGGTTACTTCTATTGTGCCGTTGGTAGTCAAGGATGTATATCAATGGCGTGTCCCTGCCAGCTTGCTGTCGGATGATGACGAGTAGCGGATCGGCAAGCACCTATGCAAAATAATTCTGAATCTGGTGTTGGAGAAATTAACCTATGGCACAAACCCTGAACGATGCGCTTGAGTACTCAAAGCGCTGGCTATCGATTATTCATAAGACCGAAGTGTCCGAGACAGAGGGCAAGCAAATTATTGATGAGTCGAAACAAAATTTTGCCGAGCACTTCAACCGCGGCTGGCTGGAATACCGCAAATCGGTAACTGAGGCTGGTGATTGGGCCGCCACCGAATGGACAGGCAGCGGGGCGGTTTTCCGGGATGTGCTGGGCCGTGAATACCTCGACTTTCTGGGCGGTTTCGGTATGATGAACCTCGGCTGGGGCCATCCAGATGTTGTGGCAGCCGTTTCGGCGCAGGTTAAACGCTCGCCGATGCCCAGTCAGGAGTTGATTGACCCGTTGCGAGGTGTGTTGGCGCGCCTGATGGCTCAGATTACGCCCGGCGATTTGAAATATAGCTTTTTCTCGGCGAGTGGCACCGAAGCGATTGAGGGCGCCATCAAGCTGGCGAAAATGTATACCCGTAAAAGCGGCTTCATTGTGGCCGTCAAGGCTTTCCACGGGAAAACCATGGGTTCGCTTTCGATGATGGGGAAATCCGATTACCGCGTGCCTGCGGGAATACTCTATGGTGGGCCGGTTTATCATGTGCCGTTTGGCGACGCCGAAGCCGTTGAACGCCAGTTGGATATTTGTCAGAAAGTGGGCATTGATATTGCCGCCGTTCTGATGGAACCGATCCAGGGCGAGGCGGGTGTTATCGTTCCGCCGGATGATTTCTGGCCGCGCATTCGAGAGGCCACTCGTCAGTATGGTGCGCTGTTGATCGCCGACGAAGTGCAAACCGGCATGGGGCGCACCGGCAAACTATGGGGGGTGGATCACTGGGAGGTTGTGCCCGATATCCTGGCGGTTGCCAAATCGCTGGGCGGAGGCGTGATGCCCGTCAGCGCTTTCTGCTCCACGGAGGAAATCTGGCAAGTGATGATGGATCCCAACCCCTTCATTCACACGACCACCACCGGGGGCGGTGCATTGGCCTGTTCGGCAGCGATCGCCTCGATCCATGTAACGTTGCGCGAGCGTCTCTGGGAGCAGGCTGCAGCCAAGGGTGCCTATCTCATCCCCAAACTGGAAGCATTAGCCACTCAATATCCCAATTTCTACAAAACGATCACCGGCAAAGGATTGCTGATCGGGCAACATTTTCACGATCCGGAAGTTGGCTATAAGGTTGCCGCTGGGCTGTTCAAGCGCGGCGTGATGGTATCCGGAACGCTGACCAATGCCCAAACGGTGCGCATTGAGCCACCGCTCATTATTAGCTATGAGCAGATTGATGAGTTTCTTAATCGTCTGACGGATACGTT